>JBIPLZ010000009.1:0-16587 GCA_044369395.1 Flavobacteriales bacterium
ATCAATTTAAACTGCTCAGGAAAAAATTGTTTATAGAATTCGAATTATGTGATTACTTAACCTAATAAACAAATGTAGTAATTTAACACAAAATTAATATTGAAAACTAGATAGAATTTTAGTTCAAAATATCAACTGCTAATTCTACAAAATATTTCTAATGAAGCGAAATAAAATAATTCAAATTGCAATTAAACTACTTATAAGACAATGCCATCTAGTTTACTTAAATCTAGTGGTTTTGTTAGATAGGCAATAACAGCTGGAAATTGGAGCGATTTTCGGTAATCTTCTGTTGCAATTGATGAAGTAAGCATGACAATTCCAATTTGTTCTGTCATAAAAATCATGCTATCATGAAAATCTTCAAGAAAATCCCACCCGTTCATTACAGGCATATTTATATCCAATAATATAAGATCAGGAATGAGTTTATTTTCTTTCGTTTTAATAATCTGCTTTAATTCCTGGAGTGCGATTTCCGCTTTTTCAAATGTCTTAATTAGAATACGCGGAAAATGTTCATGAAAAAACTCTGAGTGAATCATGTTGCTCACCGAATCGTCATCGATTAACCAAACCAGACGTGTTTTATTTTTTTTCATACATCATAAAAGCACACGATTCAGTTCCTAAGGAACCCCACCTTTTCAATTTCTAATGGCTTTGAAATAAATCCTTTAATTAAAGGAGAGAGCTCAGCTTTCGAAAAATCGGATGGATCGAGAGAGGATGTTAGAATATGTATATTTAGGTTAATCAAATTGGCATTGTTCATTTGTGAAAGTTCATCCATAAATTCCCAACCATCCATTACAGGCATGTTAATATCTAAGAAAACATAATCAGGAAGAGGCGCATTTTCAGATATGGCTTTTAACGCCAGTTCAGCTTGCGAAAACACAACAATAGATGCATCCGGAAAATATTCTTCTAAAAAAAATTGATGAAGCATATTGGTTATGTCATCATCATCTATTAGCCAGATGTTCATTCAATTATTTTTTATTTACGAATGTAAAGGTAAATGTGGTGCCCTCGTCTATTTTACTTTCAATATGAATGCTACCACCCATAACACGAGCCTGTTCTTTTACCATATTTAAACCTATACCAGTACCAGCTACATCAGAGTGGAAACGCGAATATAATTTAAAGATTCGACTTCCATGTTTTTCTAGATCTATTCCTCGTCCGTTATCAGAAAACTTAATAATAGATTTTTCTCCATCCGTAGCAGATACTATTGTAACGACTAATTTTCGAGAAGGTTCTCTGTATTTGAATGAATTTGATAGAATATTTTGGAAAATACTCACCAAATAAGGCCTGAATGACCTCAATCCTTCGAGTTTACTGAAATCGGAAATTAATTCAAAATCCACTTCCATCATATCTCTTCGGATGCTATCAAGAACCAAGTCCAATGTTTTTTCAAACGATACAAATTCATATTGCTTTGAAACGTTCTCTTTGATATTCAATATTTTATTTAAGTCCTGTAAAATTCCATCTACCGAATTAGCAGAAACTTTGAGTCCATTAAGAAGCTTTTTATTTTTGGGGTCGTTCGGATCATCTTCGTTAAATATATTCAAGCAACCCAAAATATTTGCAATAGGAGCTCTTAAGTTGTGGGAAACAATAAATGAATATTGGCGCAACTGAATATTTGTGTCTAATAACTCTACGTTGAGCTCTTTTACTTGAGATTCCGAATAAATACGTTCAGATTTCTCGTGCACCATTTTGATGAGTTCATCGAGAATATCCATTTTGCTTTCAATTGAATTCCCATCATCCATTAAATGATAAAGCATAAAGGCATCACCCAAACCAAATACTTTAATACTACCAAAAACAGTTTCTTTCGAAGTTGATTTGAGGGTAGATGCTTTAACTTTCGCATTTCCAACAAAATTCTCCTGCATAATAAGGTGCACCTCTTTTTCTAAGCTAATCGAAGCCTTTTTATTCGGGAACACGCGTTTTATAACATATGTCGACTCTGAATTTTGTTCATTCTGATTTACAATTAAACAGCAGTCTTTGATGAATTTCGTTTCAATTAATAAGTTCGAAAATTGTTGCAATAAATCGTCTTGATTTTCAATATTCGAAATTCTTGCTCCAAGCGTATTACTGAGAAGTTGTTTAATTTTAATTCGTTCCTGTTCAATTTCAGCCAATTTCTTTTCCGTAATATCAACAGTTACTCCCATGAAAGTAATTTTGTTCAACGCATTTTTTCGCGCCATTGCTGATTTTTCGAAATATTTAAGTTCCCCATTCGGAAATAGATGGCGGCAAATAAATTGATACGGCTCTAATTTGTCAATCAGATTTGCATAGAGTCGAACAAATTCAGCACGATCTTCTGGATGGTGATATTCTAATGCTTGATTAAAATTAAGGGGTTTCGAATCTTTTGCTGGTAGGTTATAGAATTCGAACATCGACTCCGACCAGATAGATCTATTGCTTTCCCGATCAATTTCCCATGCTCCAATTTTAGCCATTTTATAAGCCTCACGTAACTTTCCATCTGTTTCAATACGATTAAAGTATTCGATATTGACTGACACTAACTCGGAAATTGAATTCACCAAATTTAAATGTTCGTATTCCCATTTAAAATTGGGCTGATCTGTTTCTATTAATATGAAGTGATTCTCATTTGTAGCTGCTTTAATCAAACAGAATAGTAAAGATATATCGTCTGTTTTATTAAAAACTGAATTAATTAAATTACCATCCAGTACGTTGTATTCAGAACTGTTTGAATAGATGATATTGGACTGCTTCAACTTTTCGGCAATTTCTTCAAGCGATATTATAGCGCCAATTTGAGAATGATCGTCTTCTTTTATTGAAGAATAATAATTAAGACAATTCGCTTTGTTATCAGATCGATTCATTTCCCAAATAGACATTCGGGAGATATTGACATTTTTATGTAAAATTTCAAAAATCAATGCATAGAAATCACGCAGACTTTGCTTTGCAGATAATTCTTGCCGCGAGATTTCGAACAGTGTTTTATCGATGAGTTTTCGTCGCTCCTCTTCCTCAATGAGTTGAGTAACATCTTGAAAAACACCAGTTACCAAATAAGGATCACCGGCTTTATCACTTAATACAAGCCGCATAGAATCCCTAACCCAAATCAATTTCCCCTCCGCATTATGTATTCGATATTGAATGTTGGCTTCACCTGTTTCGAGAAGTTCTTTTTGACCTTCTTTAAATACATACAAATCATCTTCAAAAATATGAGATACCCAGAAATCATCTGATTTTAAAACTTCATTGGTATTATAACCAAACAATGTTTCAATACGATCGCTAATATAACTGAAACTGTAATTTGCATTAAACTGGGTTGTGTATGGAACAACCGGAAGTGTATTTACCAATATGGATAACTTGCTCTCCGATTCTAACAATGCTTCTTGTGCAGCTTTCCGATCTGTAATATCACGGATAAACGAACTGAATAAAATTTCACCCTCCACCTCAAATCGCGTAATAAAAAGTTCAACCGGAAACTCCTTGCCCATTTTTGTAATCGCAGAAAGTTCTAGCGGTCTATTTAAAACGCGGGATTCTCCGGTTGCCAGGTGACGGTCCATTCCGGAATTATGCATATGACGCATTCCAGACGGAATAATTGTTTCATTAATATTTCTTCCTTTTGCTTCGGATGCTTTCCAACCAAAAATTTGTTCGGCCTTTGGATTCCAATCTTGAATTTCGCCCTTGCTGTTTGTAGTAATTACAGCATCTAAAGCGGTTTCGATAATCTGCTTTGTTCGTAATTCCGCAGTATTTCTTGCTCTACCTTCTATAATTTCAAGGGTTTTATCGGTAAACGTTACAAAATTTACTTCCCTTTCATTAATTGCCATCAATCCTCCAACGGCTTCAATGTATTTCTGATTGTTATTTCGCGTTACTATCTTTATTAAAACAGGAGGCCTTTTTAAACCATTGTATCGGTCTTCGAGTTTTTTCTTGAATACTGGATAATCATCTAAGTGAATAAATTCATACAAACTCTTCCCTGTAAAATCTTCGTTTGGTTCTAGTTCAACTAAATCGCGGAACGCTTGATTTATAAACTCAGCCTTGTCCCAGTCTATAATGGCAAAAGGAACAGGCATGGAATTAATTAGTTTTCTATTAAATTCCTCGCTTAAACGCAAACGTTCTTGATTTTTTATGCGTTCGGTTTGATCAGCTCCGGCCAACAACAAATGCTTTTCTCCTGCTCCAGAAATAACAGGAGTTGCAGAAAACTCTACTGTAAATACATTATTATTCCGCTCCAATTGACAATAACACGACTGGCTTTGATTCATTTCCAATGTGAATGCCTGACTAAATTTAGATTGAAATTCAGAACGAGAGCTTGATTCAATTAAATCTAAAAATAAAAAACCGGGCATCTCATTTTCTTTAATATCAAATCGTGTTCTTGCCGAAATATTGGCGCTAATTACTTGATAATTTTCATCGAGAATAAACAAGAACATTGGATTATTCTCGAATAAACTTTTGAATTTATTTTCTACAAGTTTTGATTGTGCTTGTGCTGCTTTAATTTCAGAAATATCAAGTCCGTAACCAATTACCAACTTCAATTCATTGTTTTCATAGTATGGATAAAACCGCCTTAATGTGTATTGCGGATTACCATCTGCTTTAATTTGAAAATCAATTACTTCATTGGTTTTTTTTCCTTGAACTGTTTGTTGAAAGACCTCTCTTCGTTTATCAGCAATATCAGTATTTAATCCTCTGTATCGGAAATAGTCGTAATCGTTTTTACCGATTAGCCACTTACGTACTTTTTCATCTTTTACAGCAATTGGATTGAGGAATAAATAGTTTTGATTTAAATCAAAAACGGCAATGTCTGATGGAATATTATTTAAAATCGTTTCATAGAATTTCTTGGTGTCTCTGATTTCAATTTCCGAATTTTTGGAACGTGTAATATTTAAAATATTTAAGCAAACCGAATTTACTGTTCCCGCGTTACTCATCACAGGAAAAACATTAAAATTAAACCACAAAGATTCGGCTGTTGCGTTTAATTCAATATCAAAAGAAACCTGTTTGCCACCATTAAAAACAGCATCAACCGACCTATCGAGCGTTTTTGAAAACCCAGTTTCCTCAAAATCTGGAAGCATTTCGCCAAGAACCAATTGATAGCCAAAATGTCTTCGCGATTCAATTTTAGCTTTCTGATTGAAATACGATACTCTTCGACTTTTATTTAGTAAGATGATCGAATTACTCGAACTATTTACGATAGCATCGAGCAATGCAATATTTTCTTCATTTTTCTTTTCTGACTTTACCAGTTCAGTAATATCTGAGCAGTATACATTAAACTCGGAATCTACTTTTTGAAACACCGTTAAAAAGAATTCTCCTTGCACTTCAACGCGCGCAGTTTTCGATTCCTCGTTATCTGAAAATGACTGAATAATTGTCTGGAACTGAAATGTGTAATCTTTTTTTAGCTTTCCATCTTTGTTGCAAAAATTAATCATTGCTGGAGCATTCGCAAATTGCAACTCTGCCTTACTATTTAATTTAAAAACGGGAAATGGATTTTTTAAGGGGAAATTCGAAAGTTCTTTGTTTGAAGATATCGGTTCCGAATCGGGTAATTCCTTTAATTCAACTTTGAAACCAGCTAACGCATCATTCTCATATTCATAAGCAGTAAAAAATAATTCAACTGAATTCGCACCAAGTTTGTACACCGCCGAATGAGTTGTTCCTTTTATCCAGCATACGAATAAATCGGAATTGAAATTATCTTTTTGTTGGTTTTGTATAGCTGCAAATGTGATCTCCGAATTGGATTGATTTTGGCTTTTTTTAGATTCAAGCAAAGCTTCATTCATCCACAATGTGGCACCATGAACATCAACAAATGCAATTTTTGAAGATTGAAATGAGCATATTTTTTGAAACGATGAATTAAATTCTTTCCATGTTTCAGACACTGTCTTTGGTGTATCAATTACATTAAATGTTAAGCTCGTTGTATTGGATGCATCAGAATTTTTAGTATCACAAACGACAAACGAAAACTGATTTTTGTGGGTAATATAGAAACGTGATTCATGTTCATTAATTACTTGAAAACCTTTAAAATAAGCCGATTGGAAATCCTGATAGATATTTCCAATAATATCCTGCACTGGAATACCGAACATGTCTCCAAAGACTGAATCTGCTTCAACGATGAAGCCCTTGGAATTTATTTTAATGTTCGCCATTATCTCATTTTGATTTTACAATTCGATCCGATTCAACACGCTCATTTAAAATTATTTTTGATGAATCAAATTTTTGTAATTTAAACAAAATCTAACCAATGACAAATGTCCTTTAATGCCCAATTTAACGGTAATATTTGCGCGATGATTCTCAACAGTTTTATGGCTAATGAAAAGCTCCTGTGCAATTTCCAAGGTTGATTTATTTTGAGCTATTAAATCAAGAATGCGCGTTTCTGATTTCGTTAATCGTTTAATTGCAGCAAGAATAAGTTCCTGCTCTTTTTCATCCAAAATTTCAGGACTCGAGTTCAACTGGGATTCTGCAAGTTGACTTTTAAAAATATCATCGCGGCTTAATCGTGCTTGAATCGAATTCATTAACTCAGCACTCGAAAATGGTTTCACAATGTAATCATCTGCACCCAAATTCATCCCTGTACGAATATCACTTCTTTCGGACTTCGCGGTCATAAAAATGAAAGGAATTGTTCGCAGCAAGGCATCATTACGAACACTATCTAACAACCAATAGCCATCCGATTCGGGCATTAAAATATCCGAAATAATCAAATCGGGCAAAAAGGTTTTTGCAAGCAATAGGGCACTTTCACCATTATCAGCAACCGCCACTTCAAAACCACATGATGTAATTGTATCGTAAATACTATCCAGAAGAATTGGTTCGTCTTCTACTAGAAGTATTTTTTTAATTTTAATTGCATTCATGAGTTGTTCTTATAATTTAATACGAGTAGTTGAATTTGATTAATGTCTTATAATTAATGTTTCAAGATTTATTTTCATTGAAATTTAAATGTACAAATATAAGTCATAACATGCTTATCTAATTATTTGTTCTTTGGCAAACTATGTAAAGATTCAAACTATGCTTTGCCTACATTTGCTTAAATATCATTGGATAAAAAACTTTAAAAATGCTATCAAATAAAACGGGGGTTTTATTACTTCAACTTGGAACACCAAACAGTCCTTCAACTTCTGACGTCCGAAAATACCTGCGTGAGTTTCTGATGGATGGGCGTGTTATTGATGTGCCCTATTTGTTGCGTCAAATTCTAGTAAACGGAATTATCGCAAACTTCAGAGCGCCTAAATCAGCGAAACTTTACAAAGAAATTTGGACCGCCGATGGCTCTCCATTAATGATTTATGGAAAGCAGGTTGAAAAAGAACTTCAGCATAAACTTGGAAACGAATATGTGGTTGAATTGGGCATGCGTTACCAGCAGCCATCAATGCGTGATTCGCTCGAGCGTTTTCGAGCTGCAAAAATCACCAAACTTATTCTATTGCCATTGTACCCACAGTATGCTTCATCGAGCACCGGATCTTCTTTGCAATTAGCATACGAAACCATTGCCAAATGGAATGTAATGCCTGAAGTAAATGCTCTGTCATCGTATTATAACCATCCCGACTATATTCGCCTTTGGGCCGAAAAAGGCAAAGCCATGAATGACGGCAGTTTTGATGCGTTCATGTTTACATTTCATGGAGTACCTTGGAGGCATATTCGTAGAACCGAATGCGGTGGAAATTGCCAAAAAGGCCCACAGGAATGCCCTGCTATAAATGAACAAAATCATGTATGCTACCGAGCGCAGTGTTTTGAAAACGCCCGTGCGGTCAGAGATGCAGCTGGATTAGATCCTCAAAAAACATATATCAATTTTCAGTCGCGCTTAGGAAAAGATCCTTGGTTAACGCCCTACACCGACGAAACTTTAATTCGTTTGGCCAAAGAAGGTAAAAAACGCATTTTGGTATTTTCTCCTTCGTTTACTGCCGATTGCTTAGAAACCATTCACGAAGTTGGCGTTGAATACAATGAGTTGTTTCATGAGCATGGCGGCGAAAAATTGGTTCTTGTTCCAAGTATGAATTGTGATTCCGGTTGGATTCAATTTCTTCAAGACAGAGTGCTTGAAAAATAGTTGGCATAACAATACCATTTCATGAATTCTCTCGTTTATTGGACGAATGCTTCCTAGAAAATTTCGCTTTCTTCATCCATATTTGCATTTCACAGGCCTGCTTCTTATAGTTGTTGGTTTACCTTTCTCATTATTACTGATGAGTCTTTCCCAATTTCTTGTTGTTGGGAATTGGATACTCGAAGCCGATTTTAAAAATAAATGGGAGCGATTTAAGTCCAATAAAGCGGCTTGGTTGCTTTGCGGGATTTTCATCTTACTTCTTCCAGGATTACTATACACCCAAAACCTAAACGATGGTTTGAAGCTCGTTCGTATTAATTTACCCTTTTTTATATTTCCATTTTTCCTTGCTTCATCGGAACCATTAAAGAGAACTTGGTATGAGCTTTTACTGAAGTTAAGTTTTTTGTCCGTTTTTCTTGCAAGTCTTGCATGCGCATTCATTGGCTTGCCTCAATGGCTCAATGGCGACTTTTCTGATATTCGGCAAATATCTATTTTCATTTCCCACATTCGATTTGCATTGTTAATTGACTTATCGATTTTAATTGGGTTATGGATTTTAAAATTTAAAACCATCCAAACAAAGTCTACTGAAAGATGGCTCATCGGAATTGCAATCGCTTGGATGTTTGTCTTTTTGTTTATCCTGCAATCACTTACTGGCATTTCAATACTTTTATTGATGTTATTCGTTTGGGGATTGTTATATGTTTTTAAATCCTATTCTCTGAAAAAAGCAATTCTGTTTTTATCCATTCCGTTGTTACTTTTAATTGGAGTGCTTTTTCTGCTTAGTAATTCCTGGAAGCATTATCATACACCCGATTCGAAATATTCTAAGCCATTGGCCACAACAACCAAACTTGGAAATTCGTACACTCACGATTTCGATATTATTGAAAACGGGCACTATATAAACAGTTATGTATGCGAGTTGGAACTCAGAAACGCTTGGAAATTACGCAGTAAACTTTGCATCGATAGTAACGATAACAAAGGACATCTGACGTATTCTACTTTAATTCGGTTCTTAAATTCGAAAGGATTAACCAAAGATGCGGAAGGAATCTCCTCTCTTTCGTATAAAGAAATCCATTTCATTGAGCAAGGCATTGCAAATGTAAATTACACCGGACTCTGGGGCATTCGAATGAGATTATATCAACTTTTTTGGGAGCTTGATTATAACCAGCGTGGAGGCAAATCGCCTATCGGATATTCTGTTATGATGAAATGGGAGTTTTGGAAAACAGCTGTGAATATTATTCAAGATCATCCCATTTCAGGTGTTGGAACGGGAGATGTAACGGATGCATTTAAAGAAGAATACACAAAATCAAATAGTTGGCTTAATGAAAAATGGAGACTGACAAGTCACAATTACTATCTATACATAGCCGTTGCTTTAGGCATCCCAGGTTTAATTATTTTTCTAATTCTGATTAGCTCTCCTTACATTTTAACAATAAGCAAATCGCCCTACTTTCCTTTAACAATATTTTTTTGGATAGCAATCATTTCGATGTTAACAGAAGACACACTTAACACACAAGCAGGTGCATCATTTGTTTCATTTTTCTATTGCTTCTTCCTTTTTTCTCGTCCCAATATTAAATCAACTTCTTCTTCATCATTATCTATTTCTTCGGAAGATTGATTTAATCCACCCACAACAATGACAATTTCACCTTTGGGTGTATGTGCTTCGTAATAATTGGCTAGCTCAACCAATGAACCTCTTCGACATTCTTCAAACATCTTTGTGAGTTCCCTAACTACTGCAGCTTTTCTATCCTGACCCAAGAATTCGGAAAGTTGACGCAAGGTTTTTACTAATCGATATGGTGATTCGTAGAAAATAATCGTCCGTTCTTCGATTGCTAAGTTTTTCATTTTGGTTTGACGCCCTTTTTTATGGGGCAAAAAACCTTCAAAACAGAATCTGTCGGCAGGTAGACCGGAAATAACCAAAGCTGGAATTAAAGCGGTTGCACCGGGCAAACACTCTACAATAATGCCCGCTTCAATGCAAGCGCGTACTAATAAAAAACCGGGATCTGAAATGCCAGGAGTTCCAGCATCGGAAATGAGTGCAATGGAATTACTTTCCTGAATTAAACGAACTGTTGCTTGTAAAACTTGATGCTCGTTGTGTTGATGAAATGCGCGCAAAGGGCGTGAAATATCTAACAACCTTAATAAGTTTCCAGATGTTCGCGTGTCTTCTGCTAGAATCAAGTCGGCTTCACGCAAAATTCTAAGCGAACGCAGCGTAATGTCTTCTAGATTCCCCAAAGGAGTTGGAACCAGAATGAGTTTACCCATTTTAGGCGTTGTGCAAATAGCGCCTATTTAGTAATTCAGCAAGACCTTGAAAAGATTTGCTTTCTGGATCCCAAGAATATTTCGCCTTTAATTCTTGAAAGAAATCTTCCGCTTCGCCGTAATTATCAAAATTATTGAGCTTATCGAGCGCTTCGTTATATTCAGCCATATTATTCTTGAAAAGGTCTTTTAAATAAGCAAACTTTTCATTAATTCCTATGGACGATTTTATGTTTGAAATTGGATTTTGTGATGCTTGGCTAGCAAGTGATTTCTCAGCTGGTTTTGCAATTTTATCGTAAAGTGATGCTGCTTTATCAAACAAGCTTTCCTTCTTAGGATCGGCAACAACTGGTTCTGGTTTGAACTCGATTTTGCGAACTGTTGGCACAAAATCCTTTTGTCTTTCTTGCAACAAATCTACTTTGGGACTCACAACAACTGCTGGAATTGATTCGGATGGTGAAGTCGCTGCTGTATCTTTTGAATCGGATGCATCGAATGTTTTTTGCCATGCAATTGGCGATTCTTCAATTTTAATCTCAACAGGATTATTAATTTCAACCACTGTTTTTTCGGGAGCAACAACAGTTTCTAAAACAACTTCGGTTGTTTTAACGGGCGGAATTTCAGATGGAGTTGATACTAAAGTAATATCCTCTTTAGGGGTTTCATTTACTGTTGTTTCAACTACAGGATTAATGATCGTTTTCGTTGCTAAGCCTCCAGAATCCTGAGATTTACGTCGTTGAATTTCAGAGATTGTTCTTAAATCGAGGAACGATTCATAGAGGTCTCTAACATCTTTCAATGCCAAATCAACTTCCATGATTGGAACAGAATTATCATATTCCAGAATTCTGCTATATTGCTCTACCACCTTGTTAAGTAGGTGGGTTATATCTTCGTGAATGCGTTTAGAGTCCATAAGTTAGATCTCAAAAGTAATGAATCGAATGTCTTTTACGTAGTTTTGTGAAATAAATCCACGGGTAAAAATAAATAAATTCAAATCGGTTTTACGCATGTTTCTCGAAAACACTTTACATTCTTCTAAACGACGCGGCTGCATCGAAGTAATTTGCGGTTCAATGTTTTCCGGAAAAACCGAAGAACTAATCCGAAGACTCCGCAGGGCTACATTTGCAAAACAACGTGTTGAGATATTTAAACCCGCTGTCGACAAGCGTTATCACGATGATGATGTGGTGTCGCACGATTCTAATTCTATCCGATCGACCCCTGTTGAATCATCACAAAGCATTTTGTTATTAGCTGCCGATGTTGATGTTATTGGAATTGACGAAGCGCAATTTTTCGATTCCGAACTTGTAAATGTTTGTAACGAATTGGCCAACATGGGCATTCGAGTTATTGTTGCGGGCTTAGATATGGATTTTCGTGGATTCCCATTTGGTCCAATTCCAGCCTTGCTTTCAACTGCCGAATACGTGACGAAAGTCCATGCAATTTGTATGGAATGCGGAAACCTCGCCAATCATTCGCATCGCTTAGACAATAGCAATGAAAGCTTGGTTTTACTTGGAGAAACGGATTCATATCAGCCCCTTTGCCGCGATTGCTTTTACACACACAATCCTCTACCTTACACGGGCTCAAGTGTTCGTAAGCAATGAACAGCTATTCAATAAAAATCTTGGCGAACTGGTTAAATACAGAAGCCAGCATATCAAGGCCATTACAGACAAACATATCGGATTTAATCTTCGATAGTCGGAAAATAAATTCCCCCGAAACCAGTCTGTTTTTTGCATTGGTAACGTCCCGAAATGATGGTCATCGATTTATTGAAACATTAATAAAACAAGGCGTTGTTAACTTTGTCGTTCAACACGAAATCGATGATAATTTGATTGGAAAAGCGAATTTCATTCGGGTTGAAAACACACAAAATGCGCTTCAAGAAATTGCCAAAAAACATCGCGAAGAGTTTACCTATCCTGTTATTGCTATTACCGGAAGTAACGGAAAAACCATTGTAAAAGAATGGGCCTACGAAGCACTTCGAAATACTCTTAATATTGTAAGAAGCCCCAAAAGTTTCAATTCACAAATTGGTGTGCCGCTTTCGGTTTGGCAGATGAACATGGAACATGAGTGTGCATTGTTTGAAGCGGGAATTTCTGCTCCAGGGGAAATGAACACATTGGCTAAAATTATCCTTCCCGACATTGGAATTTTCACCAACATTGGGAATGCGCATGCCGAGAATTTTAAGAATAAAGAAGAGCATATTATTGAGAAGCTGAGACTTTTCGAAAATTGCAGGGCATTGATTTGTTGCGCTGACCATACTGAAATTGTTTTTGCAGCCCAAAAGCTTGGAATTCCATGTGTTGTATGGGGCAAAAACCAAAATGCACAATTACATATTGTATCTGAAAAGTGTAAGTCTGACAAAACCCACATCACGTTAAATTGGAAAGGGGATAATTTTGAACTGATTATTCCATTTATTGATGCAGCATCTGTAGAAAATGCCTTGCATGTTAGCATGCTTCTTCTTTATTTGGGACATTCCCCCGATTTTATTTGCAAACAAATAAAGCAGTTACATCCAATCGAAATGCGTCTTGAGTACCGAAAAGGCATTCATGGATGCACCATTATAAATGATGCCTGGAGTGCCGATATTGAATCGCTTAAAATTGCACTCGATGCGATGCAGCAAATTCAGCAACACGCAAAAAGGACGCTGATTTTATCGGATATACTTGAGACGGGTAAGCCAATCGATGTTCTTTATAAGGAGGTTGCCGATTTAATTCAGCGAAAAGGAGTTACGCGATTAATTGGTGTTGGGGAGCAGCTTCTTCAAGTGGCCCATTTTTTTGAAATCGACAAACAATTTTTTCCATCTACAGAATCGCTTATTCAACACTTGCCTTCTCTTGCATTTAAAAATGAATGCATTTTATTGAAAGGAGCCCGAATTTTTGGCTTTGAGCGAATCGCTTCTGCTCTACAAAAAAAGACACATGAGACCGTGCTTGAAATTCAACTCTCGGCAATGGTTCATAACCTCAATTTCTATCGTTCCAAACTCAAACCGGGCGTAAAGACTATGGCCATGGTAAAAGCATTTTCATACGGAAGCGGGAGTTTTGAAGTAGCCAATATGTTGCAATTTAATGGCGTCGATTATTTGGCAGTTGCTTATGCCGATGAAGGAATTGAATTGAGACAGGCGGGAATTTCATTGCCAATTTTGGTATTAAGTCCCGAAGTGGATAGCTTTTCGGCAATGATTGAGAATCGGTTGGAACCCGAGATTTATAGTTTCCGAATGCTTGAATTATTTTCGGCAGCAGCTATGGCTCGCAATGGATTTGATGGACAACCCATTCGCATCCATATAAAATTCGACACCGGCATGCACAGACTTGGGTTTGAGGAAACAGATATTCCACAACTCATTAAACAGCTTCAAGCTACTCCACAACTCGAAACAATTGCTGTTTTTTCGCATTTGGCCGCAAGTGGAGAATCTGAACATGCTGCATTTACAAATGAACAAATTTCCCGATTTGAGCGGTATTCAAATGCCCTTGAATTGGGCTTGGGGAAAACGTTAATTAAGCACCTGTTAAACTCATCCGGAATTAACCATTACCAAGAATCGCAATATGATATGGTTCGATTAGGTATCGGGTTATATGGAATAGGCGAAAGCGAAAACCAAGATTTTCTTCTTCCTGTAAGCACTTTACTTACCAGCATTTCTCAAATACGAGAACTTAATGCGGGAGAAACTGTTGGTTATAGTCGGAAAGGAATTTTAGATAAACCCAGCCGAATTGCCACTTTACCCATTGGATATGCCGATGGATTTCTAAGGAAATTGGGAAATGGGAATGCCAAATTGCGTGTGCATGGCATGGAAGCTCCAACTATTGGAAATATTTGTATGGACATGTGTATGATCGATGTAACAAACATTCCTTCAGCCAAAGAAGGCGACCAAGTGGTGATTTTTGAAAATGCACAAGATATTCGCACACTAGCAAAATGGCTCGATACGATTCCCTATGAAGTTTTAACGGGAATTTCAGAACGCGTAAAACGTATCTATTTTCAAGAATGATAATTTAATCACCCATATTTCGTTTTCAAAAAAAACATTTCAAATTATACGTACGCTTTTCATTTAATTTGCACTTCTAAGCAATCTTATTGTGAGTATTCAGGTATCTAACGTAACAAAGCTATACGGCGATCAAAAGGCCCTCGACAACATTTCATTTGAAGTTAAGCCAGGCGAAATCCTAGGTTTTCTCGGACCAAATGGTGCCGGTAAATCGACAATGATGAAAATCATTACCACATTTATTCCCCCAAGTTCGGGAGAAATAAAAGTGTGTGGTTTTGACATTCAATCACAAAGCATGGACGTTCGGAAAAATGTGGGCTATCTTCCCGAAAATAATCCTCTTTACCTCGATATGTATGTGACCGAATATTTGGGGTTTATTGCTGGTCTTCATCAAATCCATAATAAAGATAAACGGGTTAAAGAAATGATTAACCTTACCGGACTTTCATTAGAACATCATAAAAAAATTGGAGCACTCTCTAAAGGATACAGACAACGTGTTGGATTAGCGCAAGCTCTAATTCACGACCCGAAAGTCCTTATTCTCGATGAACCTACAAGTGGACTCGATCCGAATCAGTTAGCAGACATAAGAGCATTAATCAAGAACATTGGCAAAGAGAAAACGCTCATGTTTTCGACCCATATCATGCAGGAAGTAGAGGCGGTTTGCGATCGTGTTGTTATCATCAATAAAGGTCAAATGGTAGCCGATGGAAAAGCAGGAGAGTTGGGGCGTCATTCTTCTGGCTACAGCATTCGAGTTGAATTTGATAAAGACATTTCTAAAAACACACTCTCTCAGATTCAAGGCCTTAAGAGAATTTCTCAATTATCCTCCAATAATTGGGAGCTCTTTGCCGAAGGAGACCATGACATTCGTCCGGATATTTTTCGATTTGCAGTGGAGCATTCAATTACCGTATTAACGATTAACCGTCATGAGCAAAGCCTTGAAGAGATTTTTCAGGAGTTAACCGGGGGAAATGTCGCTTAAACGAATTGAAAATCATATTTAAAATGCAATTTGTTAAATCGATTGCAATCCCTATTTTTGCCAACCTTTCATTTAAATAAATTTAAACATGCCATATCTATTTACTTCCGAATCAGTGTCTGAAGGACATCCGGACAAAGTTGCCGATCAAATTTCCGATGCGCTGATTGATCATTTTCTTGCATTTGACCCATCTTCTAAAGTAGCGTGCGAAACACTTGTTACTACTGGTCAAGTTGTTTTAGCTGGAGAAGTGAAATCTGAGGCATATTTAGATGTTCAAGAAATTGCACGTGAGGTTATCCGTAAAATTGGATATACCAAATCGGAATATATGTTTGAGGCAAATTCTTGCGGAATTTTTTCTGCGATCCACGAACAATCTGCTGATATCAATCAAGGAGTAGAGAAAAAAGATCCATGGAAACAAGGAGCTGGAGATCAAGGGATGATGTTTGGTTATGCAAGCCGCGAAACCGATAATTACATGCCGCTACCATTGGAATTAGCGCATTTACTTCTTCGTGAACTTGCTGATTTGCGTCGCGAAAACAAACAAATGAAATATTTGCGTCCTGATGCAAAGTCTCAAGTAACAATCGAATACAACGATAACAACGAACCAGTTCGAATCGATGCAATTGTTATTTCTACGCAGCACGATGATTTCGATGCGGAAAAGAAAATGTTGGAGCAAATTAAGAAAGACGTCATTAATATCTTAATTCCACGCATATTAAAAAAATTGCCAAAACGCGTTCAGGCATTATTCAATGATAAAATCGTTTATCACATTAATCCAACCGGTAAATTCGTAATTGGTGGGCCGCATGGCGATACTGGACTTACAGGTCGTAAAATTATTGTTGATACGTATGGAGGAAA
>JBIPLZ010000187.1:0-5042 GCA_044369395.1 Flavobacteriales bacterium
AGGAGAATCAAATTCGGAGCGTCCAATAAAATAAGGACCTTCTTTGCGATCGAAAAGTACTTTGTATGTTTTCCCTACTTTTTCTTGATTGAGCGATGCAGAGATTCCTTGTTGTAAATCCATCACAGCATCGGCTCGTTCTTGCTTAATCTCTGCTGGAACATTGTCTTCGAGTAAATGCGCATGGGTGTTTTCCTCGTGCGAATAAGTAAAAACGCCTAAACGCTCAAAACGCGAATCGCTTACCCATTGCAACATTTCTTCATGGTCTTTTTCTGTCTCACCCGGATAACCTGCAATCAGAGATGTTCTGATGGCAATTCCCGGAACTTTATCACGAATCATGTTCACCAAATCGATCGACTTTTGCTTAGTCGTTCCGCGTCGCATACTCTTTAACATGGAATCAGAAATATGCTGCAATGGCATATCGATGTATTTGCAAATATTCTCCTTCTCACGCATTACATCCAATACATCTATCGGAAATCCACTTGGAAATGCATAGTGTAATCGAATCCATTCGATCCCATTAATATCTGACAAACGATTGAGCAATTCAGCCAATTTTCGGTCTTTGTATAAATCTAAACCATAATAGGTCGAATCTTGCGCAATCAATAAAAGTTCTTTGGTTCCATTTTTTGCCAATTGACGTGCTTGAGCTTCAAGTTGCTCCATAGGAATGGAAAGGTGATTTCCACGCATTAAGGGAATAGCGCAAAACGAACAAGGTCGATCGCAACCTTCGGAAATTTTGAAATAAGCGTAATGAGCTGGGGTAGTTAGCAAACGTTCTCCCACCAATTCGTGTTTGTAATCGGCTTTGAGTGTTTTCAATAAACGAGGTAAATCGCGTGTTCCAAACCAAGCATCCACTTCTGGAATTTCAAGCTCAAGTTCTGGTTTATAACGTTCGCTCAAACAACCTGTAACATACACTTTGTCTACTTGTCCGCGGCTTTTGGCTTCCGCATAGCGCAAAATGGTGTTCACGCTTTCTTCCTTTGCATTGTCAATAAAACCACAGGTGTTTATTATCACAATTTCAGAATCATCGTGTTTTGATTCATGCTCTACTTCAAAGTTATTGGCTTTGAGTTGTCCCATTAATACTTCGGAATCGTAAATGTTTTTAGAACATCCAAGTGTTACAACATTGACTTTATTTTTCCGAAGCGTTTTGGTTTTCATGCAGGATGAATGTATGGGAAATTAAATAGAGAAACTTGGCAAATACGAACAGATTCGGATTACTCTTTGAATAAGGAATCGACGAATTCAGTTTTGTTGAATAGTTGAAGATCTTTCATGCCTTCGCCCAGTCCAATGTATTTTACTGGGATTTTAAATTGATCTGAAATGCCAATCACAACACCACCTTTAGCCGTGCCATCAAGTTTGGTTAGTGCAAGTGCATTTACATCAGTTGCTTCGGTAAAATGCTTACATTGTTCAATGGCATTTTGTCCGGTTGATGCATCTAGAACAAGTAAAATTTCGTGCGGAGCATCGGGTACTACCTTTTGCATCACCCGTTTAATTTTATTAAGCTCGTTCATCAAGTTGACCTTGTTGTGCAGGCGACCGGCTGTATCAATAATAACCACATCAGCATTTTGAGCTTTACCCATTTGAACTGCGTCGTAAGCCACGGCAGCGGGATCGGAATTCATTCCATGTTGAACCAAAGGAACACCAACACGCTCGGCCCAAATAGTAATTTGATCGACAGCTGCTGCACGAAACGTATCGGCAGCACCAAGAACTACAGATTTTCCAGCGTCTTTAAATTGGTAGGCCAACTTGGCAATGGTGGTTGTTTTTCCTACGCCGTTTACTCCTACAACCATTATCACATAAGGACCATCACTTGTTTTTTTCGTAGTGAAATCTGATTGGTCACCACTGCGATTCTCTTCTAATAAAGCTGCAATTTCCTCTTTGAGAATTCCGTTAAGTTCAGAACTTGTTGTGTATTTGTCGCGCCCTACACGATTTTCAATTCGTTCAATAATCTTCAATGTGGTAGTTACACCAACGTCGGCTCCAATGAGAATTTCCTCTAGATTATCTAAAACTTCCTCGTCGACCTTCGATTTCCCGATAAGCACTTTGGCCAACTTGGAGAAAAAATTCTCTTTTGTTTTTGCCAATCCCTGGTCGAGGGTTTCCTTTTTTTCACGAGAAAATAATCCGAAAAATGCCATGGGTTTAAGTGAAATTTGGCGCGAGCCTGTTAGCAAAAAAAGCTCCTTCCGGTTGGGAAGAAGCTTAAAGTCTATGATGCTATCACGAAATTACTTCCCGCTAAGGAAATCTTTCACGTGGTCGTTATGGACAACTTCTTCTTTAAAAGCATAAGCGCCAGTCTTTGGCGATTTTACCATTTTAATCACTTTTGTAAATGATTTACCGGCGCCGGTTTTCAGGGTTGCAACTACTTTCTTAGCCATGATTCAGAGTGATTACTTGATTTCTTTGTGAACAGTTACGCGCTTAAGCACAGAATTGTATTTCTTCAACTCGATACGCTCGGTTGTGTTCTTTTTGTTCTTCGTTGTGATGTAACGTGAAGTTCCGGGTACGCCCGATGTCTTATGCTCTGTGCATTCCAGTATTACCTGAACACGATTGCCTTTTTTCGCCATGGCGATGAATCTTTAGTTTTTAAGGGCTGCAAATATAGTCAAATACATTTCTAGTCAAACAGATTATTGTAAAATTTCTTTATTTTTTTTTGAATGCACTTTTTATTCGCGCAATTCACCATTGCAAAATCTCCCAAAACGTATATCCAACGCAGAATGTAGAATAATTATTGATTATGCTTTGATCGGTGGAATTTATAATGTCGCCAAATCCTAGATTGAATTTAACATCGAATTCAGTTTCCAAATATCAATTCACCTCTCCGATAAAAAAACCTTGAACGTCATGTCCAAATTTGCCCTCACGTTTCCTTTAACTAAATAATCGCAATAAGTGCTGCTTCAATTTGGAGAGTTGGCATCCAAGTTCTCTCCTGAGCTTTTATTCCGAATGCTAACTCATGACTTCAAATAACATTTCATTTAATTCCATATTAATAATTTTCTAGATTCCATTTTCTATTTTTACCTAGAAATACATCAACCATAATCACATGAAATATCTTCAAATTCTTGCGATTCTTCTTTTGTTTAATCGCATTTATGCAAACGAAACCCACTTACAATCATTGTACAGAGTGAACAAAGAAGTTTTGTTACAAAGCGACATTCCCAACAATTGGAGTTGCGAAATATCAAACGCTACTAATTTCAATCAAGCCATACAGCTACATCTTGCCTCTGTTATTGAAGTGTTGAGCCTTCGAAACGTGCAGAATTTATCTAGAGAACAACAAATTCATCGTGAAAATTTATTGAAAATCCTTGAGAATTATGCAATCCAAGGAACATTTCCTGTGAACGATTATCTACCATTTCAAAATCCTGTATTTATTGATCGCTTCGAAACGCATTGTGCTGTTGGTTATTTAATGCAACAAAGTGGTTCAGAAAACCTTGCTCGTCAAATTCAAAGCAATCAGAACTTTGCTTTTGTGCGTCAAATTTCTATTGATGGTGTTGCGGAATGGGCAAATGAACATGGATTTACACTCGATGAATTGGCTTGGATTCAACCAGGTTATCCGCCCAATACGGTTGTTAGTCCTTTGTTAGGTGGTGTAAACGGTGCAGTGAACGATATGTTTATGTATAACGGAGAGCTGATTGCCGCTGGAAATTTCTCGCAAGCCGATGGACAACCCGCAAACAACATTGCAAGTTACATTTCCGGTTTTGCAGGATTTCTTTGGATTGAAACGTTTGGTGGAACCAATGGTCCTGTTTATGCGCTCGATATGTTTAATCAACAACTCATCGCAGCAGGAGAATTCAGCATGGCAGGGACAACTTCGGTCAACAATATTGCACGTTTAGGAAATAATGGATGGGAAGCAATGGGCGGGGGAATATTTGGCAAAGTGAATGATTTGGAATGGCATGAAGGAGAATTATATGCAGCCGGAGATTTTCAATTTATTGGAGGAGGTCCTGCTAACGCAGATATTGCTGTATGGAGCGGTTCAGAATGGATGCCACTTGGTTGGGGAACAAATGGAGAAATAAATGCACTTCGCAGTAGTCCCTCCGGTTTGTTGTTTGCGGGCGATTTCTCGGAAGCTGGAAATGCTCCCATGCTCAATGTTGGGAAGATGTTTAGCAATGTGCCCGAATCGTTAGGGTTGGGAATTGCTGCACCAATTAACGATATTGAACTATGGAATAACAAGCCCGTCATTGCATCCAACTTAAAATACCAAGGAGAGGTTTTTGGTTTAATGCAATTCAATGCAGGCAATTGGGAAACATTACCCGGAATTTCAGAAATGGCAACGAACGATTCTTTGGGTTCGATGCGATGTTTAATGGTTACAAACAACGAGCTCTATGTTGGAGGAGATTTTTCGGTTATGGAATTAATGACCTTCGGCGAAAACCTTGCAAAATGGTCAAGTTCAGACGTTTATCCCACTTCAGTTGCCGTTTTCGATAGTACCGTTTATTGCCTCGATATTATTCAGCAGTCCCTTATGGCAGGAGGAGAATTTACGCATCATTTAGGAACTGAAATTAATCACATTGCATTTTTAGACAATGTATTGCATGTAGATAAAATAGATAGTCAAACCTCCGAATTTTCAGTTTTTCCTAACCCATGCAATGGGGAATTTTTCATTCAAAACAATAGCCAGCTTTCCAATGCTAACCTATATTCCATAGAAGGGAAATTGATCGATTCTTTTGATGTGAAAGGCAGTAAAAAAATTACTTTGCCCTCTGCTGGAATATATATGCTTAAAACGGAAAATGGCGAATGCTACAAAATCGTAAATCAAAATTAAAGTATGCGGTTTCAATTAAACCAAAATGTATTGATTTTGTCTTTGCCAAACCAATCCGCCCAAACTATGTTAGACCCAATTAAAAGAACCTATCTTTCTCTTCTTTTGC
>JBIPLZ010000429.1:0-9558 GCA_044369395.1 Flavobacteriales bacterium
ATAGGCATAAGGTTGAGTTCCGGAGTTTACTTGTGCAGTAAAATTCACGGGTAATCCTGAGCAGATTTGATTATCCAAACCTGCATTAACCGTTGGTATTGGATGAACTGTTATTGAACGCGTATCGTTTGTCTGGCAAGTTGTACCTGAGTTAATTGTATACGTTAACACAAATGTGCCAACTCCTGCAATTTGTGGATCAAAAACTCCGCTTGCATTGATTCCATTTCCACTCCAAATTCCTCCAGGATTGTTCACAGAATTAATCGTAACCAAACCCACATTTAAACATAGTGCTGTGTCAACTCCGGCATTTGGAATTGTAGCTGAAAGTGTAGTTATTAAAAGGGAATCCTCACTAATACAACCATTCAAGTCGGTAAAGGTGTAAGTTATCATATCCAAGACGGGAGTCGTGCTTGGGGTATAAATATTACCGACAAGCTGAGTCGACCCGGACCAAACTCCCACTCCATCTATAGTTGGACTAAAACCCGATAAAGTATAGGGAATTACCTGCGAACACAAGGTTTGATCTGGACCTGCTTCAACCTCTGGTAAAGGATGAACAGTTAACTCAACATCATCATCAACAACACAGTTATTGGCATCCGAAACTGAAATGTTATAAGGATAAACAACATCCGTCGTTCCATTATTTACAATCGAAATTGTTATTTGATTGGTGTTTGTTGCTCCAGTAATTCCAATAACGGGTGTCCATGTATACGTATAAGGAAGAGTACCTGAGTTGACTTGAGCAGTAAAATTCACAGGTAATCCAGAACAGATTTGTTTATCCAAACCTGCATTAACCGTAGGTACTGGATGAACAATAACAGTAATTGGGTCAGATGTTTGGCAAGTAGTTCCAGTATTGATTGTATAGTTTAAAGTATATGTTCCCGGACTGACATTCGCAGGGCTAAAGATGTAGTTTGCGCCTTGGGGAGTAACTCCCGGACCAGACCAAATACCACCAACAGGACTACCAGGAGCTAAAACAACAGGCAGTTCGTTATTGCATAAATTAAAGGATGTTCCAGCATCAGCAGGATCTGTCGTTAAAATACTAACGGGGGCATTATCGGTATTTGTACAGCCATTGACATCAGTGAACGAATAAACTAAAACATCGGTACCTGGCGTTGTTTGTGGAGTATAAAAATTGGGGGCAACAAATGAACCGCTCAGAGGAGTTGGATCAGACCAGGTTCCTCCTGCGGGTGTGCCTTGTAGAATCTGTGTTTGAATTGCTTGTGCACACACAACGAAAACTGGACCTGCATCAACAAAAGGCAGAGGGTTTACCGTTAAATCAGTTGTTGTAGATGAAACACAACCAGTTGATGTCACTGTACCGGTGATTGTATACGTTGTGCTTGTGTTCGGATTGGCTTGAACGATGGCACCCGTTGATGGAGTCAAACTACCCGAAGGACTCCAAGCAAAGGATGTCCCTAAAATATTAGAACTTACGGATAAGGGAACTGCTGGCGCACCAATACACTTTGCATTCGGAATTGCAGTTAATGTTGGCAGTGGATTTACTGTTACATTCACATCTGCAGTGGCTGAGCACCCCAGAACATCTGTAACATTTAAATTAATGACCTCAACACTAGGTGCAGGAGGTAAATTTGTATTCGATAAAACAATACTTGGATTGGAAACATTTGTTGGACTAATTCCGGGTCCAGTCCAATTGTAAATGTATGGCGGAGCACCTGAACCAATAACAATTGGAGGCAAAACTCCATTGATTATTTCCGAAACACCCGAACATACTGAAAATGGAGGAACATTGATTTGCGGCGGACTCGTTACTACAAATGTTTGCGTGCTAGTGGCGGTTCCGCATTGGTTGGTTATCCGAACCTGAATTGTATGCGTTCCAGCAGCAAAGGTCAAAGGTGGATAATCAACAGGTTCATTGGGCAATACCGCCGTCCATGGGCCAGTATCGATTTTCCATTCTTGAAGGATTATCGAACCGCCTCCATTGGTATAAGTTACCGTTGGGTCGACTAAGTAGGGCGCACAACCTGGAAGAATGGGTTGTAGATTGACTGTTGGTGGAGCGACAATGGTAAAAATAGTATCATCTACTGATGATCCGCAAACATTGGTTGCAGTTAAGGTTATGGTGTATGTCCCATTGTTTGTTAATAACCAAGCAGGCTCAAAAGAAACAGGAGTAAATGGAAGAACAAATGCCGTTACCGGATTTATTGACCATAAATACGTAGGCGGGGCGCAGGTATTTGCAGGAAAAGTTAAATTATCGGTGGTGATTGTTTCGGGCGCGCATTGATCAGTAAAATCTAAATTAAATGCAGCAGTTACGGGTGGCACAACACAGACTGTTTTGGTTTCCACATCTTCCCCACAAGAATTACGAATGCGTTGTGTAATGATATAATTTCCTGGAGAAGAAAATGTGAGCTCAAGCTGATTCGAACCAGTTGTCCAATTTAAGTAATTGGTAGGTTGCCCGTTTGTGCTTCCCAAAGTCCCTGAAGTCAATGTCCAACCAGCTGCCGGACTGATGCTCCAAACCATACCGTGGTTGGTGTTGCAGCCATTAGCATCAATATTATTTCCTAAATCGGCTGTACTATTGACAGTTACAATATTATTAATACAAACAGGAGTTGGCAAAGCAGTGAATGATGCAGTTGGAGCTTGCGCAATCCTGAAAGGACCTGCGGCTCCAAAATTAGAACCGCAAACATTTTGAGCACTAACTTGAATTGAAAATGCATCTGAAAAGACATTTACCCCTACTGTTGCTTGATAAGTGCATGAAACTTCATCAAAAGCATGAGGAATAAAACTAGGTGGTGGATGATTGAATGTTTCTATTGGAGAACCATCACTATATACTACAGTGTATGTTGTCCCAAAAATATTTCCAGAAACATTTGTGAGTGGTAAGTTAACGCTATAAGGAAGGCAATTAACACTATCTATGGCTAGTGGAACACTAACTTGTGGGGTATTTCCAATAAAAACTGGATACGAATTGCTAATTGTACAACCATTAGGACCAGTTTGTTCAATTGTAAAAGTGTAATAACCCAAAGAATAAGTATGAATAGCAGGAAAAGAACTAATCGTTTGTACCATTCCGTCTCCCCAATTAATTTGAATAGATTGTTCCCAACTACCAGCTAAAGAAACGATACTTGATATGGCAACATTCCCTGTTGTCCCTGTTGTTACGCATCTTCTTAATAATTCTTCAGAATTATATATTGTAAGTTGAGGAGATGTAATTGTGGGTTCAGCAGGAATTTGTCTAACAGTAATCACCTGTTGCACAATATCCATGCGCCCTGCAGCATTGGTCACCACCAAGGTAGCTGTAAATGTAACAGTCCCTGTACCTTCAGCCACATTATAAACATGTGTTGGATTTGCTAATGTGGATGTTGATCCATCACCAAAAAGCCAAAAATAGCTATTTCCGCTTCCTGTTGTTTGGTTTGAAAATGTGGTAGTTGCTCCATCACAAACCACTGCTGGACTTGCAGTAAAAGCTGCTGTGGGACAATTATTTGATGTTGTACTTACATTGATAGTATTATCACTTGCATCAGATACACAGCCAGGAGCTTGAACGGTTAATGTATAATTCCCAGGGACAACGGGTGAGGGAACGATGGGGTATTGAGAATTTGATGTAAAGCCACTAGGCCCCGTCCATGAATAACTCGTAATGGTATTGGTAATTGGAACAGATGCAAGTGTCAATTGCATTCCAACACCCAAAACAGCAGTGTTTGTGTTGCAATAATTTACGTCTTGAACTGTAAGTGTACATTGGCCATGTACTTCATGGAAGCCACCAGAAAGGAGGATTAACATGAATAACAGAACCTGCATTTTTTTAATAAAATAATTACGTAGTTTACTATTCATCATCGAACTAAGACTACGTTTTTATATAAATCATCAATTCTAATTGACCCCTCAAAAAAAGCCGAAAATTTCAATACATACACATCACTTTTTATTGGTTCTTCTCCCCTATTTAAATAAGTTCCATCCCAAGCCTCTTCATAATCTCTTGATTTAAATACAATATGCCCCCATCGATCATAAATTCTAACATTATAATAAGTAGGTGCGCGATCGAAGAATAACTTGAAGCCATCATTTACACCATCGCCGTTAGGAGAAAATGCATTGGGATAATAAATAGACGGTGCCGATTTTACATACACATCGTTGAACGTTGAATCGGGACAATTATATTCATTGTTTACTATCAAGACCAACTGAACAAATCCTGTATCTGGATCCTGAAACAAATAGGTTCCAGGAAGCTCATTTCCGATTAAATTCGAATCAATGTAAAATTCTAAATCCGTATAACCCGAACTTGAATTGTACAAAGTAATGGAAGGAGAAGTTTGAGAAATGGTTAATGGATTAACTTGAAATGCCGAATAAGCAACAGGAAAAACATGAATCGCTTGAGATACAAGTGTATCGTCGAAACACAAACCATTGCCCGATGAAACATGAACTTCGACAGGATAAAGACCAGCTTCCGCATATGTATGGTTGGCAAGCGATAAATTAGAGAAATTACCATCACCAAATCCCCAAGAAATTGAATCTCCGTATTGGGTGAGATTTTGAAATTCTACATTCAATGGTGCACAACCTTCGGCAGGCAATAAGTCGAAGGCAATACGAGGTTGTCCATAAACACGATATCCTAAAACACTCGAATCGGAACACATAAATTCGTTTGTAACTTTCAGTTGAATAGCTTTATATCCCGTGTCTGCAAATGCAATGAGTGGAGAATTTTCTGTTGAATTTTGATTCTCCCAAGTCCACGTGTAAATCAAATTGCTGCTCGATTGATTATTGGTTTGAACACTTGCGGGCGGACCGCATCCTGCTTCGGCTGCCAAACTAAACAAACTTTGAGGAGTTGGATGCACCAATACATTGACTTGAGCTGTATCGGGGCAATCGACCAATCCTGTTTGATAATTATGGGCAATCAATTCAGCACTAAAATTTCCAGCATCTGGAATAACAACCGTAGGCGATAGCGCTGAAGAACCTGTTCCATCGCTAAACATCCATTGGTAAGATGTTGCATTGGTTGTTGTATTGATAAATTGAGCCGTAAGTGGAGAGCACCCAGTATCAGGACTTGCAATAACATTGATTATTGGCCGAGAAACAACATCGAAATTAGAGTATATCGTATCGCGACATCCGGATGAAGGATTGGTGCCAGCCAAACCAATTTGGTAAAGCCCTCCACTTGTAAATGATTGGTTTTGAGTTATTGAATATGTATTCAATGCTGTGCCATCAATAAGCCACTGATACAATGAACCAATTGTAGAATTATTGGTAAATGACACTTCATTGTTTTCACAAATACTGTTTGCACTTAGATCAAAATCCAATGATGGCCCTTCTAATAAATTTAGAGTTGAATATACAGTATCAGTGAAACAAAAGTTCGATACTGTCAATTGAAGCGTATATGAACCTGCATCATTATACAAATGAGTAACGTTTTCACCAACAGCTCCTTCCCCATCGCCAAAATCCCAGAGGTATAATGTTTGTCCCGACAATGGCGATTGGAAAGAAAATTCATAAGGAGCACATGCCGTTTGAGGGACAATGGATCCTATTGAGAAACTCGAGGGATAAATAACAACTGCCGCTGTATCCTTGGATATTCCGCAAGAATTTGTTACCTCAACAATGATATTGAAAACCTGAGGAAAATTCTGAGCAGAAAAAACGAGTGGATCTGGTAAAGAATCGTTTGATGTTGTTCCATTTCCAAAATCCCACAAGAAACTTTCAGGACTTCCATAACTGATATTCTGAATAACAATATTCATCGGTGAACATCCAATCGAATAATCGGTAGTAATTAACGCAAATGGCTGAGGACGAACAACCACAGAGTCCATATACGTTCGTGTTCCACATAAGTTTGTTAAGGACAATTGAACATAATACGTACTATCCGCTATAACCGGAGATGGAAATACTGGCATAATTGGATTCACATCTGAATCGAGTGGAAAAAGCGGTCCGAAATCCCAACTATATGTTAGATCATAACCGCTTGATGTATTCGCAATTAAACCTTGATAAGGAGCACAACCTAAATCGTCGGAAATAGCAAATTCTGGAACGGGAGGTGTTACAACAATAAAGTCTGAACTCGTAGAAACTGAGCAGCCATATGGTGAAATAGAATTTAATATCAATTGGTAATTCCCGGCAACTGTCAGATTAATTGTTGGAGCTGGATCTGTACTAAAAAATACGGTATCATTCAGTGGAAGACTTAATATCGTCCATTCAAATTCTGCAGCGGGCCCAGAACTTACGTTTCCTAATGTATAATCCACATTCACACAAAGAACAGGATCAATCGACAAACCAGGAACTGGCATAGGAACAACCAAAACTTCAATGGAATCTTCATTCAAACAAGTCGACTGAACTGTTTGATAATAATACGTAGTATCGATATTGTACTGAAGGACTTGAATTCCTTCTCCTGCGATAGTAGAACAAAAAGTTCCATTTGGATTCGTTATCCCATTACCACTCCATATACCTCCCGTTGGAATTGGTGTACTTAATTGAAAGCAAGGATCTTGAAAGCATCGAAATGTATCTACACCAGCATCAATGAACGGTAAAGGAAATACAACAACTTGGGTTGTATCCCATGTTTGACAAGAACCAGTGCCAATTGTAATGATTAATTCTGTCGTATCCGGTTGAGTCGGGGTTAATGTTCCATCATCTAACAACCAAGATGGATTGAGAGGATCAGTCCAAGAGCCGACTATTGGTGAACCTGATAACAGAAACGTATCGGTTAAACTGTAACAAAATGAAACATCAGGACCAGCAACAGCATCGATTGGAGAAACAACATTGATGGTTGTGGTATCTGCATTTTTGCAGCTGTTTATATCTGTATATGTATAAAACGCCTGAAATACACCATTTACTGTTGGAATAAATCCTGCTGTATCCTGAATAGCATCAGTATTATATAAAAAATTGATATCATTTCCTGTCCAAACACCACCCAATGGACTCGCCGTCAATAAAGTATTAAATGGCGTTAAACAAACATTTAGATTTTCATCAAGGACATTAACGGGTGTAAGGCTATTCACCGTAACATATAAACTATCCTCATTGCTGCAACCCGTCGCGGTTTCTGTATAGGTGTAAAAAGAAGTAAAGACACCTGCGGTACTTTGTAAAGCACTGAAAGTTCCTAAGGTTGCATCTGAAATTCCTATCCCTGACCAGATCCATGTTCCTAAAGTAATAGGTGATTCTCCTGAGAAACTAAATTCTGGTGAGTTTACACAAATACTGGTATCCGAACCAGCTTCAACAATCGGCAATGCCTGAACAGTGAATATGCGATCGTCACTCACTGCGCAAGTTCCTGAACCGGAGGTATAGGTTAAAGTAACCGGTCCAACTTGAGTTGCAGTGAATGTACCTGTGGGACTGACTTGAGAATCTCCCGTCCAAACACCACCCAAAGGAGTTTGTCCCGTAATTAAAAAAGGATCGTAAGTAACGCAAACACTTGTATCGTTTCCTGCATTTACAATAGCAGGATTAGTAGCTGTGATAAGGATACTATCGAGGTTAATACAACCGGTTGACACTTCTGTATAGGTATAATAAATCGTTTCTGTTCCTGCAGCGGGAGGAACAAATTCTCCATTGCTAACACCTACACCAGACCAAGTTCCTCCAGCGGGAGTTGCACCTGAAAGAACAGAAGGAATGGGTGTAAAACATACCGTAAAATCAGTTCCTGCTTCAACAATGGGTAATTGATTTACATTCACAAGAATATCGGTCGATCCAGTACATGAATTTGCATCCGTAACAGTAACAGTGAAGGTTGTTGAAATTATTGGGAATGCTTGTATCACCGAATCAATAGCCAAGAATAAACTGTCGATTGGCGACCATGTATACGTATAATTTCCTGCTCCAAGAGACCCCGTTACGTTTATTTCAATTGAATCCTGCGCACAAATTGTGACATCAGAACCTGCAACTAATGGTAGTTCTAATACCGAAATGATCAAAGAATCGACTACTGCACAAGTACCCGATCCTACAGTATATTTTACAGAGTAATCTCCTACGGTCGATGGTGTGAAAAGACCTGTATTTGTTAGATAAGTAGATACAATCCAAGTACCTCCCGTTGGACTTCCAACCAACTGAACATCGGGTGAATTCTGACAAACCTCTTGGTCAATTCCCGCTTGAACATTGTCCGGATCAGTAACTGCAGCTGTAGCAATATCTGAGTTTATACATCCATTCGCATCTGTATACGTGTAGGTTAAATCGAAACTCCCAACTCCCGTTGGTGTAAAAACTCCGGCAGTGGTAACTCCTACTCCAGTCCAATTTCCTCCATTAGGCGAAAATCCAGAAAGTGTTGTTTCTGTTGGAGTATTGCACACTGAGATATCTGATCCGGCATCTACAAGAGGTAGGGCATTTACAAGAACTTGACTAATTGCGGTGTCGTTACAAGAATGGATATCCGTAACAGTTACAATAAAATTAGAGGAAACTAAAGGGTTTGCAGTTGTAGTTGCGCCAATGAGTGTTGAAAGATCCGTTGAGGCATTCCAAGCATACGAATAAGGAGAAGCACCTCCTGTAGCACTTGCCGTTAAGGTGGTTCCTAAACCAATGCAAAAAGCAGGATCGTTTACCGAAGCACTAGGCAAATCATAAACAAGTACTTCAACATCATCTGAAGCCGCGCAAGAACCCGAACCAATGGTATAGGTTAAGGTATAAGTCCCTGCGGAGAGTGGAGTAAAAACACCTACCGTAGTCACATTGGTTCCTGTCCAAGCGCCATTAACAGGAAGTCCACTGAGTGTAATATCTGGAGCATTTTGACACAAGGATTGATTTAACCCGGCATCTGCTGCAGTTGGATTTATAACATTAATTTCTAATTCGTTCGTTCCTGTGCATCCATTTTCAATAACCGAATATGTCAATGTTACTAAACCAGTAACAGTAGGAGTAAAAATACCCGCTGAAGTAACTCCAGTTCCAGACCATGTTCCCCCGGCAGGAGAAAACCCAGTGAGCGTATTGCCGCCCGATCCAGTACAAATGGTGATATCAGGCCCAGCATCGGATGTAGGTATTGGATTTACTGTAATTGAATTTGCATCCGTGGCAGTGCATGTGTTTGCATCGGTAACTGTTGCAGTGTAACTTGTTGTTGTAGGTGGAGAAGTTGTTACACTAGCACCCGTAACTGCCGATAATCCGGCACTTGGCGACCAAGCATAGGTATATGGAGCAAGTCCATTTGCTCCCACTGCTGTTAAGGTTGTTTGTTCTCCAGCACAAATTGTTGGGTCATTCACTGTAACTGTTGGAAGCGAATGAACGGTAACGATCTTCTGATCTGTCACCAAACAATTACCATTACCAAATGAATAGGTAAGTGTGTAATTACCAATAGAA
>JBIPLZ010000188.1:0-5037 GCA_044369395.1 Flavobacteriales bacterium
ACTCCTGTAGAAAATCCTAGTCCTAGAATGTAAACTGTCATGTAAAACAATCCCGCTAAACCAACAGCAGCAAGCGAAACCTCATCAACACGCGCCATAAAAAAAGCATCCGTTGCAAGAATTACATTCTGGGCAATTCCTCCAATAATGATTGGAAGCGCCAAGCGCATTATGTGCGAATAAGAAGATTTGGAAGTAGAAAAAGTCATGGAGGATTTATCGAACCAAAACAACCAAGCCTTTCAAATACTCACCTTCGGGATGGTAGATACTTACTGGATGATCGGCAGGTTGTGTAAGTTGATGAAGAATAACGACTTCCCTACCCGCTTCGATCGCTGCGGCTGTTACAGTATTTCTAAAAAGCTCCCGATCAACAACTTGCGAACAGGAAAACGTAAACAACAAACCATCAGGACCAATCTGTTCCATCGCCATCCGATTGATGCGTTTATAAGCTTGAACAGCCCGATGACGAGCGTCTTGATGTTTTGCAAAAGCAGGCGGATCAAGCACAATTACATCGTATTCGCCTTGGTTCGATTTCAACCATTCGAGTACATCGGCACCAATTGCCTGGTGTGAATCTTCGGAAAATCCGTTTACCTCAACATTCTTTTTGGTGAGTTCGATGGCTTTCTTAGAACTATCAACTGAATCAACGCGACTTGCACCTTGGGCCAAAGCATACACCGAAAATCCTCCCGTGTAACAGAAGGTATTTAACACTGTTTTATTTAATGAGTAACGACCCAATAATTCTCTATTATCGCGCTGATCGATGAAGAAGCCGGTTTTTTGACCCGTTTGAAAATCAACTTCAAAGCGATGACCATTTTCGACAAAAACTTCCTCGTTTAATTCACCAATCAGAAAACCGTTTCCACCATCTTTTCCAAGTGCCTCCGAAGATTTATCAAAAACCTGACGAATGATTCCAGCACTTTGATTCACGATAGCTTGTGCAATTGCTTTTCGCGCTTCGTACATGCCATGCGAATGACACTGAACGACTGCAGTCGAGCCATACACATCTATGATTAATCCGGGTAAACCATCGCCTTCTGCATGCACTAATCGGAAAATATTGGTGGCTTCGGAAGGAAATCCAATGCGGCGGCGATGTGCAAAACAACGAGCAAAGGCATCGTTCCAGAAATCATCATCGATCAAAGTATCTCCAAAAAATAACAAACGAACTGTGATAGAACCCTTCTGATAATGACCAACACCCAAGACTTCGCCCCGCTGACTTTTTACACGCACAACTTGTCCATCTTGCGGATCTCCCTCCATGCGCTCAATAGCACCGGAAAAAACCCATGGATGAAAGCGTTGAAGTGAACGTTCTTTGCCCGATTTGAGATGTAAAATTGGAAGTGCTGCCATTATGCGGCGAAGATAGTGAAACGAAACAGCCTTTTCGAAATAGATGCTATATATACAGAATTAAATTTCAGGAGTTAAACGTCTAAATCTTTTCCAAAAAACTACCTTTGACGCCGATAGCTATGAAAACTACTTTCCAAACTATAATTTGCATCCTGCTGTTTTTTTTTCCATCGGTGCATCAAGCTCAGTCGGTAAAACGTTGGACTATTCAAGAGTGTATTGAGTATGCAATTGCGAATAATTATCAATTAGCTCAAAACTCGTTGAACGTAACACAGAGTGAGCAAACACTCATACAAACAAAGGCAGTAGCTCTTCCAACTTTAAATGGTTCGGCCAATCATACTTATAATTTTGGACGACGTATTGACCCATTTTCCAATCAGTTTGCAACCAACCGGGTGCTTTCTCAAAATTTTAGTTTGAGTAGTAATGTTTCTTTGTTTAATGGATTTTCGAACACGCAAACCATTTTGGCAAATCAACTTGCAGTAATTGCTGCAAAATATAGCAATGATCAACTAAAAAACGATATTGCCTTGCAGGTTACCAATGCCTTTTTGCAAATTATTTTAGCCGATGAGCTTTTCGAAATAGCGGATAATCAGCTGAAATTAACGCGTGAACAAACCGAGCGCGGGAAGCTTTTATACGAAGCTGGTAGAACTGCACGAGGCGATTTTTTGCAAGCCGAAGCGCAATTAGCGAACGAAGAATTAAATGTAATTCGATCAAAAAACAGTGTTGATTTAGCGAAACTTACTTTAGCTCAATTATTATCACTTGAGTCGGCCGAAGAATTTGATATTAGCAAACCAGATTTCGATAAGCGAGCCATCGAATTACCTCCATACAATGCGCGTGATTTATTTGTTGTTGCTGTTGAACGACAAGCTGGAATTCTTGGTGCAGAGTACCGATTGAAAAGTGCAGAACGTGGGCTAAAAGCAGCAAAGGGCGGATATTCTCCTTCATTAAGTTTTTTTGGTGGAATTGGTTCGGGGTTTTCGCAACTTTCGAAGACAGTGATAGGTAGCACAACAGAGCAACAAACTGTTGGTTATTTTCAGGGAGAGCCTATTAATATTGATGTTGAGGTTCCAATTTTCGAGCAGACTCCGTTTGGAAAACAGCTCGATCAAAACTTCAACCGCACGTTTGGATTTTCATTAAACGTTCCCATTTTTAATGGACTACGAACTAAAACGCAGGTCTCCCAACAGAAAATTGCGGTTGAAAATGCTAGATTGCAGCAGAATATTCAAAAAAATCAATTGCGTCGCGATATTCAGACAGCCTGGTTCGATGCACGTTCAGCCTTTGAACGTTATCAAGCAACTACAAAATCGGTGAACGCTTTGCAAGAGTCATATTCGTATATCCAACAACGCTACGATGTTGGTTTAGTGAATGCGCTCGAATTTAACACATCCAAAAATCAATTGTTAGCTGCAAAAAGTAATTTGGCACAAGCGCGTTACGAATTTATTTTACGTGTGAAAGTGCTCGATTTCTATCAAGGAAAACCCATTGTATTTTAAGGTATTATGAAAAAAAGAACAAAGATAATTCTGGTTTCAGTTGCCATTCTTATTGCACTTGGATTAACTGCTAAAAAAATGGGATGGCTTGGCAAGGCACCTGCAATTCAAGTAATCACTGAAAAAGTTGAGAAGCGCACGATTGTCGAAAGCGTTTCGGCCAATGGAAAAATTCAGCCCGAGGTGGAAGTGAAAATTAGCGCTGATGTGTCGGGTGAAATTGTTGAAATGAAAGTTATCGAAGGACAAAAAGTTCAGAAAGGCGATCATCTTTTAACAATCAATCCAGACTTGATAAAATCGGTGGCCGACCGAGTTTCTGCTGCATTGAGTCAAGCCAAAGCTAACCTTGCAAATTCTCGTGCCCGCGAAAATCAGGTGAAAGCATCGTTCATCAATATTGAAACAAGCTATAACCGTAGCAAAAAACTATTCGATCAAAAGGCCATTTCGGATGCAGAGTTTGATGCTGCTAAGGCGCAATTTGAAGGAGGAAAAGCCGATTTAGAAGCAGCGAAGCAAACAGTAATTGGAGCAGATTATAGTGTACGCAGTGCCGAAGCAAGTCTAAAAGAAGCGAATGATAACTTAGCAAGAACCCGAATCTATGCACCAACCGATGGGACCATTTCCAAATTGAATGTTGAACTTGGCGAACGTGTAGTTGGAACTGCCCAAATGAGTGGAACCGAATTGCTTCGCATTGCCAATTTGAACGAAATGGAAGTGAGTGTTGATGTGAATGAGAACGACATTGTACGTATTCACTTAAACGACACAAGTGATGTGGATGTTGATGCTTACCAAGATCGTAAATTCAAAGGCATCGTCACTGAAATTTCAAACTCTGCCAATAACTCGAATGCAGCGATCAGCAGTGCCGACCAAGTCACCAATTTCACTGTAAAGATTCGCATTCTTCGTGAATCTTATGCGGATTTGCTCGACCCTGCACAGCCTAATCTATCTCCATTTAGACCAGGCATGTCGGCAACTGTGGATATAAAAACACATACCGAAAAAAATGCACTTACTGTTCCAATCATAGCCGTAACAACACGAACATCCGAAGAGCTTAAAGCAAAAGCAGAAGGTAAGAGTGAAGATGAAAAGGAGATGAATGAAGACGATTCTAAAGAACCTAAGGCGATCAATGCAAGTGAGGAGGAAATTAAAGAAATTGTATTTGTTTTGGAGGATGGCAAAGTGAAACCAATTGTGGTAAAATCAGGAATTCAAGACAACACATACATTCAGATTTTAAGTGGTTTAAAAGCGGGGCAAGAAGTTGTAACAGGACCTTATTCGGCCATTTCAAAAATCCTGAAAGAAGGATTGGAAGTTGAAAAGACAACGCCTGAAAATTTGAATCAGATCAAAGAGAAATAATTCGTGAACGCAATTCGGATTATTCATATTGAAACAGCCACAACAACTTGCTCGGTTGCGGCGGGAGAAAATGGCGTTTTAGTGGCTGTTCGTTCGGTTCACGATGGATACAAACATGCCGAAAACCTTCTCCGAATCGTTGAAGAAGTAATGCAAGAGGCAGGATGGAAAAATGATGAACTTTCGGCTATTGCAGTTTCTGCAGGACCTGGATCCTACACCGGTTTGCGTATTGGTGTATCAACAGCCAAAGGTTTGTGTTATGCATTAGACATTCCATTAATTGCTGTTTCAACATTGTATTCACTTGCATCCGGATTCCAAAGACAATTTCCCGATTCTGAAGCACTGTTATGCCCAATGCTTGATGCAAGACGCATGGAAGTTTACACGGCTTTATTTTCAAAAAATCTTTATCGTTTAAAACCCGATGCACCACTGATTGTTGAGACATTGGATAGTGTTCCAGAAATCCTCGAACAGCCCATTGTATTTTTTGGCGATGGTGCGGAAAAGTGTGAAGTTGTTTTGGCTCATCCAAATGCAAATTTCAATAATTCAATTCAAATTTCTGCGGAAGATATGGTGCAGTCTGCCTTTGATTCATATCAGACTCAAACCTTTGTAGACCTTGCGTATTTCGAACCTGAATATTTAAAACCTTATCAAGGAAAACTACCTGTTATGAATAAATAATGATGTGCTAATGTGTTAA
>JBIPLZ010000189.1:0-4983 GCA_044369395.1 Flavobacteriales bacterium
CACTTCCTGCATCGGTGTAATATGCCAAGCGAATAATTGCTTGCTGTTTGCTTGAAATTACCTCGAGGAAATTAATCGAGGGAATAACATATTGAATATTCGCACCCACAATTCCAATAACCAAAAGACTGCATAAGAAAACGAATCTCACCCGCTTAAATTGAAACATCTTATTGATTAATAATGCAAGTGTACCGGGAATTAAGGCAATAAGAATATAAATTTTAAGCAGATAAAATCCAATGATTGCAAGAACAATCATGATGGGATATTTCCAACGAAAACCCACTAGAACCCATCGAAAACATGCTGAAATAAAAATCCCCATCAAAAGAAACACGACTCCTTCTTTTAAAACACCCGAGCCCCAACACAAAACCGATGGCATCAAAAAAACAGCAAAGCCAAGCAAATAAGGGCGTTCGTTTAGAAAACGGTAAAATGTTTTGTAAATCAACGACAATCCCAGAAGCGAAATCAGGCACCAAACAAGGATATGGACGGCATATACACCCAATGAAAAAACCCGAACAATCGCATTTAAACGAATGAGAGTTCGTGTATCGTTATACACTCCATTTTCAACATCGTATGGACGATACCAGTTGTTCATCTTGAAATAATAGTGATCGAAATACGGAGCATTTTTATCCAAACCCGAAATCATTCGAAAGAAATCGTTTGGTTTTTCATACAATGCCTCGTGCATGAAGCGCGAATCGTCGAACAACTTGAACATATCGGCAGTCGATCGATCTGTATAATAATCGTTATAAATCCATGCGAGTGCTAGTCCGCATAAAACCTTCGCAATTAAAAGAATTACTGGGGCAAAACGAGGTAATCCAGGAAGAAAAAAGGCGCTACTTTTCCAAACAATCAGAAGTGCAACAAGGAGGTAAAGAAAAGAAAGTAAAACTTCCATGGGTCAAAGATATTAATTCGTTCATTGAAGTTTGGTTGTTTACTTTTGAATTGGAAATCGATGCATAAATATTAACTCAAAACATGGAATTTCAAGCCGCCGGTATTCATTGGAATGTATCACAATTTGGGCAAGGACCTCAATATCTCATTGCGTTTCATGGATACGGACAAGATGCTCAGGCATTCAAACATTTCTCCGAAATTAGCTCCGATACATACACCATCCTTTCTATCGACTTAGCATTTCATGGAAAACACGCGGAATTCCCTAAAGGTTTTTTATTTAATCGCGAGTATGCCGATATCTGGCTCAGCTCATTGTTAGAAGCAATTGGACAAAAAAACATCGGCTTGATTGGATATTCCATCGGGGGACGTATTGCGATGAGTATGTTGGAGTGGTTTCCAGATCGCATTTCCGAATTGATTCTTTTTGCACCGGATGGGCTTCCCGTTCCAAAAACCTATTTATTTTTGACTCGCACGCTTTTAGGACAATGGATATTTAAGGGATTCATTAACTCGCCGAGAATTGCTTTTTCACTTATTATGATGGGTGAGAAGTTGAAGGTGATCTCAATGAAAGTGGCCGATTTTTATCGAACTGAAATTTTGGATACATCAAAGAGGCAGCAACTTTTCGATACCTGGATGGCATACCGCAAAGCAACACCATCAGATAAAAGATTAAACAAGCAACTAAATGCAAACAGCAAACACGTTATGTGTATTCTTGGACGGAGAGATGCTGTAATCAAACATGGCATAACTCGAAAGCATGCTCGAAAGCGGTTTCCTGATTTGCAATTGATTGAACTCGATTTAGGACACAACCTCCTCAGCAATAAATCAATTAAACATCTTTCATCCTATTGGAACAAATAAAAAAAGCGACACAAGGTCGCTTTCAATATCGTAAAAAAGAGTGATTAACGCTTGTGAAGTTTATCGCTTGACACTGTCAAACGCTTACGGCCACGAGCACGACGAGCAGCTAATACACGACGGCCATTTGCAGACGACATGCGTTCACGAAATCCATGTTTGTTTCTTCTCTTGCGAACTGAGGGCTGATACGTTCTTACCATGACTTAAAATTTGGGAACGCAAAAGTAGGGAGTTTTTTGTAATCTCCAAACGATTCTGCAAATATTTTTACACTTTACTGAAAAGAGTCAAATGATGAAATAGATTTTTGATTTCTTCGGGTGAATTAAAGCTGTGCAAACAAATCCTCAAACGCTCTGAACCTTCTGGTACTGTTGGAGAAAGTATGGCTCGAATATCAAAACCGGCTTGTTGAATATATTCGGCGGCTTTTTTCACACGTTCATTTCCCTCAAAGAGCAATCCCTGAATAGGACCCGAAGCAGGCAGAAATTTAAGATTCGGGGTTACAGAAGCAAGTTCTCTGAAATAGTTAATGTTATTGAACAATTGTTGCTTCGCCTCCGAATTTGAAGCAGCGAAATTGTAGGCGCATTTAATAGTCAAGATTTCGTTTGTTGGAAGAGCAGTTGAATAAATAAACGAGCGAGCGAAATTGATTAAGTATGAACGCAGAATATTTGACCCAACTACCACAGCTCCGTGGGCACCAATCGATTTTCCGAAGGTGTAAATACGTGCAATACAATGTTCAAGGATGTATTCTTCATGCACAAGTCCGCAGCCCATTGGACCATAAATTCCATTGGCATGCGCTTCGTCAACTACCATAAGTGCTCCCGTTTCAGCGCAGAGTTTAGCAAAGTCGTTCAAAGGAGCGAAGTCGCCATCCATCGAATACAAACTTTCCACAACTATATATATCTGCCCGCTTGATTGTTTCAACAATCGTTTAGCATCTTCAATGTCGTTGTGGTTAAAAGCAAATGCTTTTGCATGCGACAAACGAATTCCATCATGTATAGATGCATGAATCAGTCGATCGTAAAGAATGGTATCTCCTCGTTGAGGAACCGAAGAAAAGAAACCGAGATTGGCATCGTATCCCGAATTGAAAATTAAAGCAGCTTCAGCATGATGAAAATCGGCTAAAAAAACTTCTAACTCCTCTGCTAAACGCGAATTTCCTCTAATTAATCGAGACCCTGTGGAGCCGTTTAAACGAATGCTCGTTTTATCAATTTCTTGTTGAACAGCATCGTAAATTTCTTGTTGGCGCGCTAAACCCAAATAATCGTTCGAACAAAAATCGATTAAATCGTCCCCTAGTTTTAAAACACGAAGAAGACCGGAATCGTTCCGTTTGCTTAATCGTGCAATTAAATTTTCAGGCATCGATGCGTCCTTCATTTTAAAATTCAATCAAAATGAATTAATAAAAACGCATCAAACAGTTTGAGCAGAGACCACTTTTTTTCGATCCTTGAATGCCGCTTTGGGAGTCAATCCAAGAATTTTAAACATCTCCATATCGGTATCAAATTCAGGATTGGGTGTCGTGAGTAATTTATCTCCCGCAAAAATTGAATTTGCTCCTGCTAAGAAACACATTGCTTGTCCTTCTAATGACATTTGTTGGCGACCAGCAGAAAGACGAACTGCGGTGGTTGGCATAAGAATACGCGTTGTTGCAATCATGCGAATCATATCCCAAATTGGAACTGGCGGTTGATCTTCCATGGGCGTTCCTTCAACAGCAACAAGCGCATTGATAGGAACTGATTCAGGATGAATTGGCAAGTTTACAAGCGTATGCAACATGCCGCAACGATCTTCTTCAGATTCGCCCATTCCGATTATTCCTCCAGAGCAAACAGTAATATTGGCCTTGCGAACGTTTTTTATGGTATTCAAACGATCATCAAAATTTCGGGTTGAAATAATGTTCCCGTAATTTTCTTCGGATGTATCGATATTGTGATTGTATGCATACAAGCCTGCATCAGCAAGTCGCTGGGCTTGATGTTCATTAATCATTCCTAATGTGCAACACACTTCCAAATCCATCTCATTCACCGCCTGTACCATTTCGATCACTTTATCGAAATCGCGGTTGTCGCGCACTTCTCTCCAAGCGGCACCCATGCAAACACGAGACGCTCCGCCCTCTTTTGCACGATTGGCATATTCGGTAACCTGCTCAACACTCATTAATTTATGCGCATTAACTCCAGTAGAATAACGTGCAGCTTGCGGGCAATACCCACAATCTTCGGAGCAACCACCTGTTTTAATTGAAATCAGTGAACTTACTTGAACCTCAGATCCAACGTGGTGTTGACGATGAACATTTGCTGCTTCAATAACAAGTTCTAATAAGGGTTTACGGTATATTTCCAGGATTGAATCCTTGCTAACAAGCGGACGATTTGTATTCATGTATGAATGATTGTGTTCAAACAAATGTAAAAGAATGCGTTTAAATCAGAATTGCAAATGTACCAAAGAGCGCTTTGTTAATTACGTTATTTTTGCAGCTTATGGAAATTCATATTATTACCGTTTTACCCGAATTGCTCGAAAGCCCTTTTGCGCATTCCATATTAAAGCGTGCACAGCAAAAAGAAATCGTTCAAGTTTGTGTGCATAATTTACGTGAATATTCGCTCGACAAGCACAAAAGCGTTGATGATTATGCATATGGAGGCGGCGCTGGCATGGTGATGATGATTGAGCCCATTGTTCGATGCATCGAACATTTACAGACACAAGGCGATTTTGACGAAATCTTGTATATGACTCCAGATGGCGAGCGCTTTAATCAGCAAATTGCCAATCAGATGTCGACATTGAAACGTATTGCAATTATTTGTGGGCATTATAAGGGAATTGACGAGCGCGTTCGGGAACATTTTGTAACGCGGGAAATATCGATTGGTGATTATGTATTATCGGGAGGAGAATTAGCCGCAGCTGTTGTGTCGGATGCGATAATTCGATTGATTCCAGGCGTTCTGAATGATGAAACGTCGGCGCTCACCGATTCTTTTCAAGATAATTTATTGGCACCACCCGTTTATACAAGACCAGCTGAATACAGAGGATGGAAAGTTCCACCTATATTATTGAGTGGAAATACCCCGGCAGTTGACCAATGGAGATTTGAGA
>JBIPLZ010000416.1:0-4981 GCA_044369395.1 Flavobacteriales bacterium
CGTCCGGGTCCGCGGCCAGCAGCGGGCTGCCCGTCAGCGCCGAGCCGGCGACCAGGTTCTCGTTGACGCTGAAGGCGCAGGGCGACGACGTGATGGACGGCGCCTTGTTCACGTGGCCGACCGCGACGCTCGCCGTGGCCGTCGTCGTGCGCACGAACGAGCTGCCCTGGGGCGCGCCCGAGTCCCTGAGCGAGAGCGTCAGCGAGTAGGCCTGCGCCCGCTCGAACACGAGCTGCGTGCGGTCCGCGACGAAGATCTGGCCCGTCGAGGCCACGACGCCGAAGACGCCCGCGTCGTTGCCGCCCGTGATGGACACGCTGAGGCCCGCGCCCAGCGCGTCCTCCGGGTCGACGAGGCCCGGCGAGACTGAGAGAGCCGCGCCCACGCTGTCCTGGTTCGTCGCGTTCTCCCACACAAAGTAGGCCGGCAGCGCCTGGTTGGTGCCCGGCTGCGGCGTGAAGCCCGAGTTGAAGACGGGCGGCTCGTTGCGGTTGTTGATGCTCAGCGCCAGCGTGCCCGTCGCGGAGAGGCCGAGGTTGTCGCGCACGCGCAGCTGCAGCGAGTAGCTCGGCGTCACCTCGAAGTCCAGCGCGGCCTGCGCGGCGCCCGCCGCAGTCAGCAGGATCTGCGCGCCCGCCGCGAAGGCGCCCTGCGCGGAGAGCACCGTCGCAATTGAGAAGAAGCCCGCGTCGTTGCCGCCCACCAGGTCGAAGGTCAGGTTCTGCCAGGCCTTGCCCGCGTCGACGGAGGGCATCCACAGCGTGTCCGGGTCGCTGGCCATGACGTTGGCCGAGAAGACGGCGGTGCCCGCCGAGGGCGTCGCGCACGTGGCCCCGCACGTCTCGTCCCTGCTGCGCGCGAGCGTCTCGGACGCCTGGAAGAAGGGCGCCTCGTTCTCGTCCGTGACCCTCACGGTCACCGTCGCCGAGGCGCTCTTGCCGCCGCCGTCCGTGGCCGTGACGAGCAGCGCGAAGAGCTTCTGGTTCGCGTCCTCGAAGTTGAGCAGCGCGGCGGCGTTGCCCGACGTCGTCGCCGCCGAGATCCAGAGCGCGTTCGGCGCCGTCGAGCCGGGGGTCAGGAAGGCCGGCGTCGAGCTGCTGAAGATGCCCTGGCTGTTGCCGCCCGCGATGGCGAAGGTCTGGTTGAACCAGGGCACGAAGCCGCCGAAGACGTCCTGGTCCGTCACGGTCACGAGCGCGCTCACCGTGGCCGGCGCCACCGAGTTCTCCGCGATCGTCACGGACAGGCTCGTGGTGACGAACACGGGCGGGTCGTCCGCGTCCTGCACGAAGACGGTGTAGAGGGCCCAGTGGGACAGCGCGGCGGCGAGCGGCGCGACGCCGTTGTCCGTCACCGTCACGTTCAGCACGAAGGTCAGCGGCGCCAGGCTCGCGGCGTAGTTGCTCAGCACGGCCTCGTAGTCCAGCCACCTGTTGGCGGCGAGCGAGATCTGGCCGCTGCACTCGTCGATGACGAAGAAGGTCGAGCCGTTGCCGCCCGCCGAGATGACGAAGTTCAAGCGCTGGCCGATGTCCGCGTCGTACACGTTCAGCACCGCGCCCACGGGCTGCGGGCCCACGAGGTTCTCCACGATGGTGCGCGAGAAGGGCGCGTACAGCAGGGGCGGCTCGTTCACGTCGACCAGCTGCACCGTCATCGTGGCCGAGGCCGAGCGGCCGCCGCCGTCCGTCACCTGCACGACGAGCGAGAAGGAGTTGGCGCTGGCCTCGAAGTCCAGCGTGCTCGCCAGCCCGTACGCGCCCGAGCAGCACGTGACGCCGCTCGAGAGCGTCAGCAGGCCCGAGGCGCCGCCGATCTCGAACAGGGCCTGGCCCGAGCCGCCCGTGATGGCGAAGGTCAGGTTGGCCCACGCGGACAGCGGCGTGTCAGGGTCGCTGGCCGTGAGCGCGCCGCCGGCCGCGCCGTTGCAGCTCACGACCGTGCCCGGCGGCGCGTTGTTGAAGAGCGTCTGCTCCTGCACCCTGCAGGCCTGCGCCAGGATGACGGGCTGCTCGTTCACGTCCGTCACGTACAGCGCCACGAGCTCCGAGGCCGAGAGCGAGCTGAAGGCCACAGACGTCGAGGCGTCCCGCACGACGGCCGTCAGCGCGTAGGTGCGCGCCGCGGTCTCGAAGTTGAGCGTCGCGGCGCCGCCGAGCAGCACGGACAGCACGCCCGAGGCGCCGTCCACGCCGAAGATGGCGGCGCTGCCCACGACGTTGTTGCTGGCGGCCAGCGAGTAGACGAGCGTCTGCGCCGTCGTGCCCGTCGAGCCCGACACGGCGGCGCCGTGGCTCGAGCTCCAGAACACGTCCGGGTCCGAGGCCGCGGAAACGGCCTGCGACGGAAAGCTGCCCGCCGCCGAGTTCTCCGGCACGTAGAAGCACGCCACGAAGACGGCCGACGTCGTGCTGAGCGTGGGCGGCGCGCTCACGTAGACGTTGCCCGAGGTCGGCGCGGCGCAGGTCGTCCGCGACGCCCACGAGGGCGCCTCGTTCACGTCGCCCACGGCCACCAGCACGGTCGCGAACTCGGACAGCGGGCCCGGCTGGTTGAAGACGTCCGATCCGCTCGAGCCCTCGCGCGGCGCGTCCGTGACCCTCACCTCGAGGCCGAAGCCCGCGGGCTGCGCCTCGTAGTTCAGCGCCGCGAGCGTCGTCAGCGCGCCGGAGCCAGGGGCGATGGAGAAGCTGGAGCCCGCCGCGGCGGCCGAGTTCGCGAAGCACAGGCCCGAGAAGCGCGCGCCCGCGGCGCTCGCCGCGACGCCGAGCGACCGCAGCAGCACGAGCGGCGCGCCCGCGGTGGCGTCCGTCGCCGAGAGCGTCGCCGTGGCCGCGCCCGTGCCGCTATGCGCGCCGCCGGACGCGAAGGCGTAGACGGTCACGGAGGCGGAGGAGGCCGCGTACGCCACGTCCACGCGCAGGCTCGTCATTGGCGCCAGCGTAGACGGCGAGAAGGCCGCGAGCAGCGACGGAGCCGAGACGGCGCTCAGCGGCGTGGACGGGCACGCGGAGCTGGTGCAGCGGAAGATCTTGGTCGAGGAGTACGAGAAGTGCAGCTCGTAGCGGTCCGCCGCGAGCGCCGCCGCCGCAGTGCTGCCGGCGGGCGCGGAGCTCAGCACGAGGTACGCCGTCTCGCCGGCCGCGAGCGACTGCACGCGCGCGTACACCTCCAGCGAGCTGCCGCTCGCGTTCGCCGTGGCCGGCAGCGCCAGCGGCACGAAGGAGGCCGCGCCGCCCAGCGAGCCCGACGCGAGCGTCGCCACGTTGCCTGCGGCGGCGCTCGAGGCGAAGGCCCAGCACACGGAGCCCGCGCGCGACAGCGCGAAGCCCAGCGTCTGGCGCGAGGAGGCGACGTCCTGATCCGCGGCCGTGACAACGGCGGCGACCGCGCCGGCGGGCACGTTCTCGTTCACGCTGCCGAGCTGGTCCGTCGAGGCCGGCGCGTCGTTGCGGTTGGCGAGCGAGACGACGACGGAGCCCGCGGCCGACAGCGCCTGCGTGACGCTGACCGTGTCCCAGTTGCTGTCCGTGGCCACGACGGGCAGCGTGTAGGACGGCGTCGTCTCGAAGTCCAGGCGCGCGCCGGCCGCGACGGTGATGTTGCCCGAGGGGCCGTCGATGGAGAAGAGCGCCGAGGCGCCCGCGCCGAAGCTGTAGGTCAGCGCGTCGACGCGCGCGGCGTTGGCGCCGACGACGCCGTGCGTGTTCGGGTCGAGCGCCACGGCCGTGCCGACGAAGGCGCCCGCGGCGGCGTTCTCGAAGACGCCCATGGCCATGACCGGGTTCGGGAAGGCGGGCGCCTTGTTGACCTCCACAAGGTTGACCGTCACGGTGGCCGAGGCGGAGAGCGAGCTGCCGGCGCCCGTGTTGGTCGCCTGCACGACGAGCGCGTAGGCGCTGATGGCCAGGAAGTTGAGCGCGCCGCTCGCCGTCACCGTGATGGCGCCCGTCGTCTCGTCGATGGTGAAGGCGCTGTTCACGTTGCCGCTCAGGATGGAGAACTTCAGCGGGTACTTCTGCGGGTCAACGGCGCTGAAGGTGGCCACGGGCGCGCCAGCAGCGGCGTTCTCGGGCAGCGTGACGCTCGCGGCGGCCACGACGGGCGGGTTGTTGGACGCCACGACGAGCACGCACACGGAGGCGGCCGCGGCGTACAGCCCCGCGAGGTTCGTGAGGCCCTTGGCGTCCGTGGCGAGCAGCGCCTGGCAGTAGAGCGTGCCGGCCGTGAGCAGCGCGGAGCTCGTCTTGGAGATGAAGACGGCGCCCGTCGCGTTGTTCACGGAGAAGACGGGCGCCGCCGAGCCGCCCGAGGGCGTGAAGGAGTTGTTGCCCGCGTTGCCCGACGGGCTCGCGAGCGAGTAGGTCAGCACGTCGCCGAAGTCCTGGTCGAGCGCCAGCACCGTGCCGACCACCGTGCCCGCCGGCGCGTTCATGCTGGCGCTGTACCTGTAGAGCGGCGCCGAGAACCACGGCGCCTCGTTCACGTCCACGACGGTCAGCACGCACGAGGCCGAGGCCGACAGCGGCGCGCCGTCGATGCCGGCGTCCGTGGCGCGCACCGTCACGACGAAGCTCGGCGTGCTCTCGAAGTCGAAGGCGAAGCCCGACGTGGCCGCGAAGCTGTAGCTGCCCGTGCCGGGCGAGCCCGCGTTGGCGGCGAGCGCCAGCGGCGCGGGCCCGGCGTAGGCCGCCGGGTTCGTGAAGCCGCCGGGGTTCGGCGTCGCGAAGGGGCTCAGGACCGCCGAGTACACGGACGCGTTCAGCGTCAGCAGGTCGCCGGCCAGCGAGCGGACGCGCACGTCCGGGTCCGCGGCCAGCAGCGGGCTGCCCGTCAGCGCCGTGCCGGCGACCGCGTTCTCGTTGACGCTGAAGGCGCAGGGCGACGACGTGATGGACGGCGCCTTGTTCACGTGGCCGACCGCGACGCTCGCCGTGGCCGTCGTCGTGCGCACGAACGAGCTGCCCTGGGGCGCGCCCGA
>JBIPLZ010000190.1:0-4975 GCA_044369395.1 Flavobacteriales bacterium
TTACTTCAGATCAAAAATGAAAGAGGCGGGTTTCGATATTAAAGACGGAGTTCATCCCATTTGCCCTGTAATGTTGTATGATGCTCGATTGAGTCAAGTCTTTGCAGAAAAATTATTGGCAGAAGGAATTTACGTAATTGGTTTTTATTACCCTGTTGTTCCCAAAGATCAAGCAAGAATTCGTGTTCAAATATCGGCCGGTCATGAAAAAGAACATTTGGATAAAGCCATTGCTGCATTTATTAAGGTTGGGAAAGAATTAAACGTCATCAAAAATTAAATTTTCAATAGCATGAAAATCAATTACACAATTACACTTGGCTTGTTTTTACCGCTTTTGACTATGGGTCAAACCACTGAAAAGCCCGCGCCAATGCAAAGGACCTATTTCGCGACAGTATCGGAGGGAATTCTATCTGTTGGAAATTTAGGGAATGTGACTATCAACACACCCAACACAGAGTCGGTTAACACACCCAATCCAATTCCTAGATACTCCACCTTTTTTCACTTTGGAGAACAGCTTCATGTGAACCTAGGAAAATCATTTGGACTTTATACTGGAATAGGGGTTCGAAATATTGGAATGATTAATCGATTGAATGACTCCATTAAAGTAAAACAACGTGTTTATGCGTTGGGCGTTCCTGTTGGAATTAAACTAGGCGATATGCAGAAAAGGGTGTATGCAGCTTTGGGTGCCGAACTCGAATTGTTTTTCAATTATAAGCAAAAGACATTTTTAGGAAGTGGGCGAGGGGACAAGGTGGAGAAATTTAATGAGTGGTTTTCGGACCGAACGCCCTTGTTAAATCCTTCTTTGTTTTTAGAATTTAATTTTAAAAAAGGCACATACATCAAACTTCGTTATTACCCAATGAACTTTTTGGTTGCCGACAAACAGAATTTCACTGTCAACAGCGTTAAAACTGGCTTTCGTCCCGAAACATCTCAGTTATTCGCCCTTTCATTTGGACGAGTAATTGGTAAAAAAAGGAAATAGAACATCTACTATATTCCATAAAAAAGCCCCGATGAATCAATTTCATCGGGGCTTTTCATTTTTCTATTAATGCTTAGTGATTCACCACAAGCTTTTTGGTTATAAGTCCTTTTTCAGTCAAAACGTTAACCAAATAAATTCCATCAGCGAGATTGGATGTGTTCACCGTAATGTGCTGCTTTTCTGCATCATTTACTTGTTGTGTATAAACCATCTGTCCTTGCGCATTTAAGATTCTAATAGAGACATCAATTGCCTTGGACATACTTAAATCAATACTAACATTTGTTGACGAAGGATTGGGAACAAGATTAAAGAAATTCGATTTGTCGAAATTGAGCATTCCTGTTGGGTCGAACATAAAGCAATCACCACCTATAACAGTGGCTGTTTGCTCAATAGCGCCACTAACAACATCCACAATTTGATCAATACAAATTTCCGAATCGGTTAATTCATAATAATGAATACGGCACAAAGGAGTTGGCTCATAGTACTTAGGCATTGTTGAATCTTGGTAGCTAATGCCAATTACTTTTTCTCCGCCAATAACGAAATCGGGCTGAGCAGAATATTCGGAAGGGTTAATTAAACTTTCAACACTCCAAATATGAATTCCGTGCATATCAAATTCATATGAAGTAACACGCGAATCTGGATTTAGAATCCCAATGTCCACAAACTTTTCAGAAAAATCGACATTTAAGATTGAAAGGGTAACAGTATCTCCAGAGTTGTATAAGCCACCTGGGAAGTTACAGTGGTTATGAGGAAGGTTCCCTGTATGTGAATGGTTTTGGCCATAGTTAACACAGCTTGAAATCAATGTGGCATCAAAAACGGTTATTTTCCCATCTTGATTGATATCGTTACAAGGAGTTGGCTGAATATCATTTCCAAGAATATCGTTCACGTATTTCTGAGCATCCGCCATTTCCTGAGTTCCGGAAAGGTTTAAATCTCCCATTTGTCGAGTTCCTGCACAATTTCCTTCGCAGTCAAGCACGGCATTACCATATATTTCTCCAGTACAATCAACAAATGGATCGCAATCGTCAAGTAGTGAGATGGTTCGGGCTCCATTGGCATCTCTACCTAAACGGATACATACTTGAGCCCAGTTATTTGTGAGTGATAATTCTGTTCGTCCGAGTGCATCAGGTGAGTTATCCCAATTTACCCGAACAACCATGGTGTAGCGACCTGTATCAATCTCTGTAATGTCCATCCATTGGCAATCGAGACCAGAACTGTAAATATCGCCACACTGCTTAGAAATCCCCATATTTCCGCAACCATATTGCGCATTTCCTCCATCACCACATTCAAGATCCAACACACAAAACCCATTTTTAAAACCTACGGGAATAGCGGTTCCTGCTTCGTTATACATGATGTATTCGGCATAGCCGCTATAATGCGCGTGTCCGTGGCAGTTTCCTGTTGAAAACTGAGTTGGTTGGGTGGTTGCATTCCCAATAAAATAATCGGCAGTTCCTATGTTTTTTATATGAGTCGTGAAGCGAATAATGTCACGTGTTCCGTATCCTGTAAGACATCCTTCAACAACCGAGCACGTTGCAGCTTGAATAGTTGAAAGGTAAATAGACGTTTTGATTGTGTTTTCAACCACAATTAAATCAGGGCGTCCATCTGGGCAATTTGGGTCGCCATCTTGATAGCAAACACCGGGAACAGTTGCAATAGGATTATAGTTGCATGACGTGGGATCCATACAACCAACCACGGGGCCGTTGTATGTAAGACTCCAATTTATTTCACCTATACAACTTTGTTGTGCATCACCGATGCGAATGTAATACGTTTGACCAGCCTGCATCAAAGCATTGATACGTGCTTGCTGTCCGCAACCACCTGCATTATCGTCGTAGTATATAGTTCCTTCGTTTCCAGAGGTTACTAGAAGTCCTACACAATAATCGTATACCCACATTTTTGTATCACAGGTATTGATCGCACAGGTTGAAACGAAATACATTCCAGAAGAATCGGGGGTAAACGTATACCACGTATTTCGTTGTGGGGCAATTTGCGAACCTTGAATAGCCGGTATTGCCGAAATGCAATCTCCACCTGGAGGGCAGTTAAATTGAACAGTTTGTCCCGATCCATAATTTCCGCCCGTGGCAATGGTGTCGCCGTTAAGAGTTAAGTAATATGATCCAGTTCCGTAACCACAGCAAATACCATCGCCAGCAGAATCGTTAATTTGAAACGACAAACATGACTCGGGTGCAACACAAACCGAAGCACCAGTCGAAGTTCCAGAAGCAATAGTCACTCCTGAATTCGTTAAGCTCCAAGAAATTTCCTGCGGATAATTATCCGGGTTGATAATGATATTAACCGGAATGAGTGGTGCGGTACATTGCCCGAAAACTTTATGAGAAACCCCATAAAAATTAATCAATAAGAAACTTAAGAATAGGTGTTTTTTCATGATTAGTATGCTAGTGTAAAACAAATGTACTAAATAAATGCAGTTTGTAAGTTCGTTACAAAACAATGTTAGAAGCCTTGGTGTATGGGTTTGTTTTGTACAATATCTTCAATAGATTGAATTACATCATCGGTTAATAATGCCAATGTTTCGAATGCTTTAAAATTAGCCAGGAGATGTTCGGTTTTAGATGCCCCAAGAATTACGGTGCTTACATTCGGGTTTTTTAGGCACCATGCAATAGAAAGAGATGGTAGCGTTGTCCCCAAATCTTGGGCAAGGGTCGTCAGCTTTCTTGCGACAATTAGATTTTCTTCGGTGTGCATTTTGTCGCGAAGCCATTCCATTCCTTGCATACCAAGGCGAGTTCCATCGGGAAACCCATCGTTGTATTTCCCCGATAAAATTCCTGAGGCAAGTGGTGACCAAATGGTAGAACCATAGCCCATTTCCGAGAAAATACGGCTGTATTCCAATTCAAATCTTCCACGATGCAACAAGTTATATTGAGGTTGTTCCATCGTTGGCGGCACAAGGTGGTCGCGGCGAGCAATGAGAATTGCCTCCATAATTTGCTGCGCACTCCATTCAGATGTTCCCCAATATAAAATCTTCCCTTGACGAATTAAGTCATTCATTGCCCAAACGGTTTCTTCCATCGGAGTATTTGGATCGGCGCGGTGACAAAAATAAAGATCCAGATAATCGAGTTGAAAACGTTTCAGTGCAGCATGGCAAGCCTCAAAAATATGTTTGCGAGAAAGACCGGTTTGATTGGGTTTGTCGCCTCCCCAAAACACCTTACTTGAAACAACATAGGAGTCTCTCCTCCAATCTTGCTTCTTCAAAATGTTGCCCATCACAATTTCACTTTTCCCTCGCGCATAAATTTCTGCATTGTCGAAAAAATTAACCCCGTTTTCATAGGCAGTTACCATAAGTTCTTCAGCCACATCATCGGAAATTTGTTTTCCAAAGGTGAGCCAAGAACCTAAAGAAAGTGCGGATACTTGAAGGCCAGAACGACCCAAACGACGATACTCCATTTTATTAAAGTTGAAAATGTAAGATAATGCAGAATGAAATTGTTTCGCAAAGGTAATAGAGTGTTCAATCTTTTGACACAATCGAAAAGAAAGGGCAAATCATTTTGTCTACATTTGCGCAACATTTTACAGGTCGTCCTGTTTTATTAAGCAATGGAAAACAACTCACTCATCGCAATCGACGCAACCATATTGTTTGCAGGAGATTCAGGCGATGGAATCCAACTTACAGGTGATCAATTCACCACAACTACCGCTCTTTTTGGAAACGACGTTAGTACCTTCCCTAATTTTCCAGCCGAAATTCGTGCTCCGCAAGGAACATTGGCAGGTGTATCGGGCTTTCAAATAAAATTTGGTTCTGAAGAAATTTACACACCTGGCGATCATTGCGATCTTTTGGTTGTAATGAATGCAGCTGCTCTTAAAGCAAACCTTAAGCAGTTAAAATCGGGTGGGATGATT
>JBIPLZ010000191.1:0-4970 GCA_044369395.1 Flavobacteriales bacterium
AAGGATTTCCGTAAACATGAGTAACTAAAATTCCTGTTGTTTGAGGAGTTATGACTTTCTCAATTGTTTCAGCGGTAACGGTAAGTGTATTTGGATCAATATCGGCAAAAACAGGATTGCAATTTTCCCAAACTAAACAACTTGTTGTAGCAACATAAGAGAATGGTGTTGTAACAACATCGTCTTTTACCCCAGCTGCTTTAATCGCAATTTGAAGGGCAATTGTTCCATTGTTAACAAAGAAGAAATGTTTTACCCCAAGATAATCTCGAAGTTTATTTTCTAATTCAACGACCAAAGGCCCATGATTAGTTAAATGACCACGCTCCCAAATACCCTCGAGATACTTAATATAGTCCGACAGTTCTGGTAGAAAAGACTTCGTGACATTGATCATTTTGTAACTCCTTTAAATAATTTAGTAATCCACAAATATAATTTTAAATCGTTATTCAAATCATACATTATCATGGAGTAATTTAGAACGCAAAAAACTCAAAACAATAATTGATAATATGATTTTAATCTGACTAATTCTGTATACTTTTAACGCAAATTTCAAAATCATTTCCATTCATTTATGTCATCTCAATTAAAACAAAAATTCTCGGATAAAATTCTACCGCATGCTGCCAATCTAAAGACAATGATTAATGAGAATGGCTCATTAAAAATTGGTGAAATTACTTTAGCTCAAGTATTTTCAGGAATGAAAGGAATGGTTGGTATGATAACCGAAACATCGAAACTTGATCCTGAAGAAGGAATTCGTTTTCGTGGATTCAGTATTCCAGAATTGCGTGAAGTACTCCCCAAAGCAGCTGGTGGTTCTGAACCATTGCCCGAAGGGATTTTTTATTTGATGTTAACAGGTGAAGTTCCAACTGAAGAAGAAGTGCATGCTTTGAGTTCAGAATGGGAACGCCGAAGCAATGTTCCTGAGCATGTGTTTAAAATGTTGGATGCTCTTCCAACGCATACACATCCAATGACTCAGTTTAGTGCCGCTGTGTTGGCTATGCAAACAGAATCGGTTTTCGCACATGAGTACGAAAAAGGAATCAATAAAAAGGAATATTGGGATCCGATGTTTGAAGATGCAATGAACTTAATTGCTCGTCTTCCTCGTGTTGCATCCTATATATATAGAAGAAACTATCACAACAACGTTCAGATTGAACCATTAAAAGGCGCCGATTGGTCAGCCAATTTTGCCCATATGATGGGACATGATGCTTCTGATGTTGCCGAATTAATGCGCTTGTATCTCACCATTCATGCCGATCATGAAGGTGGAAATGTTTCTGCGCACTCCACACATTTAGTTGGTTCTGCTTTAAGTGATGCTTATTATTCTTTCTCAGCTGGATTGAATGGACTTGCAGGTCCTCTTCATGGTTTGGCAAATCAAGAAGTTATTCGTTGGATTCTTGAACTTCAAAAAGATTTAGGTGGTGGACTTCCTACCAAAGAACAAATAGAACAATACGTAAACAAAACCTTAGCAGAAGGCAAAGTTGTTCCTGGATATGGACATGCTGTTCTTCGTAAAACTGATCCTCGTTTCGTTGCACAGATGGAGTTTGCGAAAAAATATATGTCTGATGATGATATCGTGAATATTGTTTGGCGTGTGTATGAAGTTGTTCCTGAAATATTGAGCAACATCAAAAAAATCCAAAACCCTTGGCCTAATGTGGATGCACATTCGGGTGCTCTTTTAATTCATTATGGCATCAAAGAATACGATTTCTTTACAGTTCTGTTTGGTGTATCCCGTGCATTGGGAGTTCTTTCCCAATTAACAATCAGTCGCGCAATGGGTCTTCCAATTGAACGACCAGGTTCAATTACCAGCGATTGGATTAAAGCAAAAATTGCTGCAAGTCAAAAAACGGTTTAGACCATTTTACAATTTAATCTCAATAAAAAACGCCTGTCTTCTTTTGATGACAGGCGTTTTAGTTTTTAATAAAGTCAAATATTAAACTTTCGGAGAAAAACGATGACGAAGGTAAGCGATAACCATTGGCATCACCGAGAGCAAAATAATTCCTATAACTACTGCTTCAAAATGTTTTTGGAAGAATTCTAAATTCCCCAAGAAATAGCCTGCCAATGTCATAGAAGTAATCCATAAGAAACCACCTGCTAAATCGAACGGAAGGAATTTTTTACGGTAATTCATTTCGCCAACACCCGCTACAAAGGGAGTAAACGTGCGGACAATGGGAACGAAGCGCGCCATGATAATCGCTTTAGTTCCATATTTTTCAAAGAATTTATGCGTTTGATCAATGTAGGCCTGTTTTACCAATGGCTTTCCTCGAAATTTCCAGTTTACCACTTTAGATCCTGCAAAGCGACCGATGGCATAATTAAGATTATCGCCCAAAACAGCGGCTAAAATTAGAAGAGTGATTAGCAGAGGTAAACTCAATTCAGAACTTGGTCGAGCGCATAATGCACCGGCTGCAAATAATAATGAATCGCCAGGTAAGAAGGGCATTACAACCAAACCCGTTTCTACGAATATGATTAAAAATAAAATGAAATAAATAGCAGATCCATAATCAAGAACCAGTTGGTCGAGATGTGCATTTATATGTAAAATAAAGTCGAGTAGTGAGGTTATGAATTCCATAATTGGCAGCAAAATTAAATTAAATACTCATGTTTTGATTTATCCAGTTGGCAAATAATGCTGTGGCGCGGGCTCGGTGACTGATTTCGTTTTTTATGCTTTGAGGGATTTCAGCAAATGTGTGATTGAAACCTTCGGGAATAAAAATCGGGTCGTATCCAAAACCACCCTGTCCAGAAATGGCGATCGCAATTTTTCCTTTTACTTCTCCTTCAAAGGTTTGAAGGCCATTTTCATTAACAAAGGCAATTACGGTAATGAAACGAGCCGACCTATCCACTACTCCATCCATCTCGCTTAACACACGATTCATATTTTTAGCAGCATCTCTCTCAGGACCTGCATAATGAGCAGTATCAACTCCTGGATTTCCATCAAGCGCATCAATTTCCAAACCTGTATCGTCGGCAAAACATGCAAATCCGGTTTCGTTAAAAAGTGCTTGTGCTTTTTGAATCGCGTTACCGATAATTGTTCCGGTTGTTTCCGGAAGCTCTTTTACAAATTCAATATCTTTAAGTGATAAGATGTTTAATCGGTTGTGAAGTATTGTTTGAACTTCTTCCAACTTATGCGCATTGTTTGTTGCAAAAACGAGATTCATTGGGCAAATGTACATATCCATTTTCAAAACAAGACTGAATACACGTTATGAAATTAAAGCCATGTTCAAATGCTGTATATACGTTGATATAGATTAAAAAATTCTATTTTTACCAACAAATGCACTGCAATTGAAAATAGCTTTAATTACAGGAATTACCGGACAAGATGGAGCTTATCTTGCCGAATTCCTTCTCAACAAAGGGTATACAGTTCACGGTATAAAGCGAAGAAGTTCCCTATTCAATACTGAACGAATTGATCATTTATATGAAGATCCACATATCGATAATGCCAAATTTTTCTTGCATTATGGCGATTTAACAGACTCTTCCAATTTAATACGGATTATTCAAGAAGTACAGCCAGACGAAATCTACAACTTAGGTGCAATGAGCCATGTAAAGGTAAGTTTCGATGAGCCTGAATACACTGCAAACGTAGATGGACTTGGCACCTTGCGGATTTTGGAAGCTGTTCGCTTATTAAATCTGACAAAGAAAACGCGAATTTATCAGGCATCTACGTCTGAATTATATGGCTTGGTTCAACAAGTTCCTCAATCGGAGTCTACTCCTTTTTACCCAAGAAGTCCATACGCGGTTGCCAAATTATATGGCTATTGGATTACCGTGAACTACCGTGAAGCATATGGAATGTTTGCAGTAAACGGCATCTTGTTTAATCATGAAAGTCCGAACCGAGGGGAAACTTTTGTAACTCGGAAGATTACACGAGGTGTTGCACAGATTGCCTTGGGTATGCAGGATAAATTGTACATGGGGAATATCGATGCGAAGCGCGATTGGGGACATGCCAAAGATTATATTGAGGCCATGTGGAAAATGTTGCAGGTAGACACTCCTGAAGATTTTGTTATTGCAACAGGAGAAACACGAACCGTTCGAGAATTTTTATTCCGAGCATTTGCCGAAGCAGGTATTACCATTGAATTTAAAGGCAATGGAGTTGATGAGAAAGCATACGTAATTCGATGCGAACACCCAGATTATCAACTTCCTATTGGCAAAGAAGTAGTAAGTATTGACCCAACGTATTTTCGCCCAACCGAAGTGGAGTTACTTATTGGAGACGCAACAAAAGCGCAGGAAAAACTCAATTGGAAACCCCGAATTCATTTTGATGAATTGGTAAAAGATATGGTTTCGGCAGATTTACAACTCTTTCGAAATAAAAAATTCATTACCGAATTTAATGCAGGCAACTAATCTCATTTTGGAAAAGTCGGATAAAATATATATTGCGGGTCATCGCGGGATGGTTGGTTCGGCAGTGTGGCGTGCTTTAGAAAATAATGGATACACTAATTTAATTGGATCAAGTTCTAAAGAATTGGATTTACGACGTCAAGTAGATGTTGAAGCCTATTTTGAAAGGGAAAAACCAGATGTTGTTGTGTTAGCTGCTGCGAAAGTGGGCGGTATTCTGGCTAACAATATTTACCGCGCCGAATTTCTGTATGATAATTTGGCTATCCAAAATCATGTCATTCATAGCGCTTGGAAAAACAACGTGAAGAAGCTTTTGTTTCTGGGTTCATCTTGCATTTATCCCAAATTGGCAGATCAACCTTTAAAGGAAGAAAGTCTATTATCAGGATTTCTAGAGCCCACCAATGAACCTTATGCAATTGCAAAAATTGCTGGAATAAAGCTGTGTGAGAGTTTCAAAAGGCAATATGGTTGCAATTATATTGCAGCAA
>JBIPLZ010000192.1:0-4966 GCA_044369395.1 Flavobacteriales bacterium
CTGAGAATGCAGATCTTTTCAAAGTTGATGATCAAGAAATCAATGCTGAGTTTGCACAACTGAACGAACTTGAGCAGTTTGTTGAAGCAAATGAAGGTTTGACTCTTTCAGAAATCAACACAAACAACCCGTTGGTTCAGAATTTAAATAATTCTAGCGATATCTTGGGTGTTTTATCAACGCTTCGTGGCGAACCACCATTGGGAATCCCTTCTTTTGCTTGGGGTGCGTGCTTTGGGGTTGCTGGTATTGCAATCGTTTACTTTGTATCAGACGATCGCGACGAAACTAAGAAAGCATTCACTGGATGTGTTGTGGTTCAAGGTGTTGTGGTTTTAATTTATATTGTTTATGTTGTTATTGTAGGTGCATCATTATTTGCATTCTAATAATCAATGAGCAAACAGAAACTACATAGTTTCTTCCTTTTCCTAGTATTTTATCTTGTGTTGCCCAATTTTTCAATTGGGCAACACTATTTTAGGATGCGAGCAGATTTCTCGATTAAAGAGAAATTCAATGATGGGAAGATGAGTCTGACGATGGGGTCGGTTTTGTATGACCGAACCTACAAGAAATTGGTTTATCATGTTACCTTCCCCGAAAAAGAAGATTGGGTAATTGTTGACACCGTTTTTAACCGCATTGCAAAAGGCAAATTGGTTTCTAGGCAGTTCGTTCCTATGTTGCCTTCTTCGACAATTTTTGAATTCGCACTTCAAAACAACCTAAATAATTTCGGTTTAGAAAAATCTTATTACACGCTCAACAAAGTTGAAAAATCGGGCGATATGGTTTTAACCACTTGGCTTCCCGACAAACGAATGGCAAAAGTGACGGGTAAAATTGTCGTATCTAAAAAAGATGGTCGACTAGTTGGTGTTGCATTTTACACTCCTAAAAACGAGTTAGTAAAAAAACAAATCTTCAAGGGATATCTGAAAGTTTCAGGTATTGAATTCCCTTCCGAAATTATCGAAACGCTTTATAAATTGGGTGGTAAAGAGACTAAAATATCTACATTCAAAAACCTGCGCATCAATGAACTTAAAGATGATACGCTTTATAATTTCCCTATTCCTGCTAAGTAATTTGGGTGCTCAAGCCCAAAATTTCTCCATTGCAGAACAAAGGCAAAGTTTCCACAAACCACATGTTCGTGCTGATTATACTTTTGCTAAAAACAACACCAACGAAATTCAATACCTATTTTCTGGACTTTTCCTGTTTTACAAGTTCGCTATTTCTTCACAAGACAATAACAAATGTTCGTTCAGTCCCTCCTGTTCTGAGTATGGAATGCTAGCGATAAAAAAGAAAGGTCCAATCATCGGTATGCTTGCCACATTCGATCGCTTACATCGTTGCAATGGATTGAGTCCACAGAAATACACTTTCGATCCTGATAAAAAACTCTTGATAGATAATCCTTGATGCGCAACATCCTATTCATTATTTCCTGCTTTTGTTGCATTCAAGCATCAAGTCAAAACTTATACGACGAAAAACGTTCGAAAGAATTTGTCAATTATTTGATGCATTCGGGGCAGTATTCTCTAGCAGCCATTGAGACCGAACGCCTTTTGTTTCTCGAGCCAGCAAACGATTCGCTGCGTGAGACACTGATTAGTTGTTACACCCTGAACAAGGAATTTGCAGTAGCAAACAAACGGATTTTGATGTTTTACCCCGATGTGCAATCGATAAAAAAACCCTTCGACAATTACTTTGCTTATACTTTATTAGCGGATAAGAAAACACAATTAACCCGAGATTTTATTGCATCGAGTCCCACATTTGAAACCGATAAGAAGCAATATTATCAAGCGTTTAGTTATTTAATTGATCACGATTACACACATTCAGAAGCCTACCTTTCTGGATTTAGTTCCAATGAAAAATCAATCATGATTGCCAAAGAATTTAGCAAAGAAGGCAGCATGCAAAAACGAAAATCTCCCGGTTTAGCATTGGCTATGTCGGCAATTGTTCCTGGTACGGGGAAATTTTACACGCATGATTATATTGATGGTATATTCAGTATGCTTTCCATTGGAGTTACGGGATACCAGGCCATTCGAGGTTTTCAGGAAAAAGGAACCAAAAGTACCTATGGTTGGATATATGCAACCGTTGCAACCGGATTTTATTTAGGAAATGTTTATGGAGCTTTTTCATCAGCAAAGCGTTACAACAAGAGACAGACCGACAAGCTGGATCAGAAAGTCAACGCTGCGTTTAATCTTCATCCTTAGTCTTTCCTATTCATCAGGAAATTCCCAAAACCTCGACGAAACTTTTCGATTGGGTATGGAGCAGTATGCATTATCGAATTACAAAACAGCTTCCTTGGCATTTGAACGTGTATTGTATTTTGGAGATGGACAATATGCGCTTCAATCGCTCGATCATTTAGCGAGCATACGTTTGCAACAAAAAGATATTGAAGGTGCAATTAACTATTATCATCAAGCATCTGTAAGAGCCAATGAATACAATGAAAAATCATGGTTCACTCTTCGGAAATGTGCGGGATTATTAACACTAAAAAAAACACAAATTGCACTTATCGATTTATACGATTTAAACGACAACTTACCCGATAGTTCGCTCCATTATAAATATTTCTTGTTGGGCATTGCCCATTTTTCGACACTGGATTTTTCGGAAAGTCGAAGCGCGTTTATAAAAGCAATTCCCGAAAATCAGATTAAAAAAATAGCTCAAATTGATAGTTTGTTTAAAGTTTTAGTTAGAATCAAAAATCCTAAACCTAAAACCGCGAAAATTCTCAGTATGATACTCCCAGGCTCTGGTCAGTTTTATGCGGGCGATATTAAAAATGGGATTAACTCCTTGCTATTGACAGGAGGCTTCTTATACTTAGGAATTCACTCTGCATTGAATTATGGAATCATCAATTCGTTAGCATCAGCATCGCCTTGGATACAACGCTATTATTTAGGAGGATTTAAACGTGCCGAACTTATAGCAGAAGAAAAACTTGCATTAAAAAGAGACCGCATCTATCAGCAAGTTTTGGATGTTTTTGAATCGAATTAAAGTTCAAATTCCCGAATCAAGTCATCTACCAATTTAGGCATTGCTTTGCCTGCTGTTTCTTGGATGTGCGTTAATCGGAACATCTCCGTTTGAAGATCTTCTGATGGATCAACTAAGAATTTTCGGCTTCCGTAAGGTGCATGATTTAGCAAACCTGCGGCTGGATATACTTGCAAAGAAGTACCTATAACAATTACGATATCGGCCTGTTTTACAAGTTCAATGGCAGGTTCAATCATGGGAACTTGCTCACCAAACCAAACAATATGTGGTCGAAGTTGGGAACCTCTTTCACATAAATCCCCTAATTTCAACTCCCATCCAGAACTTGGATAAACCAATTCTTCAAAAACCTCGCTTCGCACTTTTAGCAATTCTCCATGTAAATGCAACACATTTTCTGAACCCGCTCGTTCGTGCAAATCATCTACATTTTGTGTAATAATCTGTGTTGGAAAATATTTGGCCAATTTCACTAAAGCCACATGAGCAGCATTGGGACTTGATTCTAAAAGCTGTTTTCTTCGTTGATTATAAAATTCCAAAACCAATGCAGGATTTCGTTTCCATCCTTCTGGTGTTGCGACATCCTCAATGGCATGCTCTTCCCACAAACCACCACTGTCGCGAAATGTTTTTATACCGCTTTCCGAACTTATTCCAGCTCCTGTAAGGACAACGATTTGAGGTATTTTAGTCATGCTTTGCGTTTATAAATTGATTTTTAAAATTAGATTTTTTTCATCGACTAAACAATGTTGAAAACCACCTTATAAAATAGGCCGCATTTGCCTTGATTTCTTTTACTTTTGCGGTTCTCAGTTAGGGAGATAAAAATATCAACCTACTGCATTTCAAATGAGTATGAACGATTATAAAAAGAAACAAGCTCTTGATTACCACGCAAATGGTCGTCCGGGTAAAATTGAAGTCATTTCAAGTAAGCCAACATCCACACAACGTGACCTTTCTTTGGCATATTCACCGGGCGTTGCAGAGCCTTGTTTGGAAATTGCTAATAATCCCGATGATGTGTATAAATATACAACCAAGGGAAATCTAGTTGCTGTAATATCAAACGGAACAGCCGTTTTAGGTCTTGGAAATATTGGTCCAGAAGCTTCCAAACCCGTGATGGAAGGAAAAGGCGTTTTGTTTAAAATATTTGCTGACATCGATGTTTTCGACATCGAAGTTGACGCTAGCGATATCGATAAATTTGTTGAAACCGTTCAGGCCATTTCTCCCACATTTGGAGGAATTAATTTGGAGGATATCAAGGCGCCTGAATGCTTCGAAATTGAAAGAAGATTGAAAGAATCCTTGAAGATTCCAATCATGCATGACGATCAGCATGGAACGGCTATCATCACAGGTGCAGCACTTTTAAATGCGTTGGAGATTTCGGGAAAAAACATTGGCGACGTGCGTGTTTTATTCAATGGTGCTGGAGCTTCTGCTATTTCGTGTGCAAAATTGTATTTACAATTGGGTGTCAAAAAAGAAAATCTGATGATGTGCGATAGCACAGGAGTAATCAGCACTTCTCGATCAGATTTGGATTCTCAAAAACAATTCTTCGCAATAGACACACCCCTCAAAACTCTTACTGAGGCATTTGTGAATACCGATGTGTTTGTTGGACTTTCAAAAGGAAATATTGTAAGTCAAGACATGATTCGAAGCATGGCAAGCAATCCGATTGTTTTTGCTTTAGCCAATCCGGATCCCGAAATTCCTTATCAAGATGCCATTGCTGCTCGTGAAGATATCATTCTTGCAACTGGCCGTTCCGATTTTCCTAATCAGGTGAATAATGTTTTGGGATTCCCTTTTATTTTCCGTGGAGCGCTTGATGTTCGTGCAACAACAATCAACGAGGAAATGAAATTGGCCGCAGTTT
>JBIPLZ010000193.1:0-4928 GCA_044369395.1 Flavobacteriales bacterium
GTTGTCAAACAGATTGAATTTAGCAGAAAAGGATAAAGAGAATGCTATAAAACTTGCAGAAGCAAACCTTCGAAATTCTTTACAAGAAAGTCTCTCGAAAAAGGACAGTGAGATTTCAGCTTTGAAAGCAAAGAGTGAAAAGGAACTTTTGGAGAAAATGAATGCAAAGGAGTCTGAATTAACTGAATTGAAGGCTAAGATTGAAAATGCAGAATTAGTCAAAAAGCTCGCAATTTCAGAAGTAACGAATAAATACGAAAAAGAACGAGACGATTTGGCGAATGCTGTATCGACGATAAAATTAGAAAAGCAAAATCTTGAAAATTCATTGATTCAAAAATATTCTACTGAATTGCAAAACAAGGATGTGATTATTCAATTCAAAACTGATGAACTTGAGCGCGTTAAGGATATGAAGTTGAAACTTTCAACAAAAATGTTGGGAGAATCACTTGAGCAACATTGTGAAATTGAATTTAATAAACTTCGTGCTACCGCATTTCCAAATGCATATTTCGAAAAAGATAATAACTCAAGCACTGGTAGTAAAGGTGATTTTATATATAAAGAAAATGATGCTGCCGGAAATGAAATTATTTCCATCATGTTTGAGATGAAAAATGAAGCAGACCAAACATCAACTAAAAAGAAAAACGAGGATTTCTTTAAAGAGCTTGACAAGGATCGCAATGAAAAAAAATGCGAATATGCTGTTCTTGTTACCTTACTAGAAGCAGAAAGTGAATTGTATAATTCTGGAATTGTAGATGTTTGTTATAGGTATCCCAAAATGTATGTGGTAAGACCTCAGTTTTTCATTCCAATTATCACTCTTTTGCGCAACGCAGCATTAACTTCTCTTAAATACAAGGCAGAACTTGCTTTGGTGAAAAGTCAAAATATTGACATTACCAATTTTGAAGAAAAAATGAATAAGTTTAAAGAAGGGTTCGCTAAGAATTATGATTTGGCAAGTCGCAAATTTAAAGATGCAATTGACGGAATTGATAAAACAATCAAAGAATTGGAAAAAACAAAAGCCGCTTTAATGTCTTCTGAGAATAATCTTCGCCTTGCAAATGAAAAGACAGAAGATTTGACCATAAAAAAATTAACACATGGTAATCCTACAATGAAAGCAAAGTTTGATGAAATTTAATTCGTAAATCAGAGTTAACTTTAGTGTATGAAAACACTAAAAAACATCCTAATCCTTTTTATACTTTCGTCTTGTTCTAACGATAACAAAACAGGAAGAGATACTTTAAGTCAAGAAACTAAAACAATTCAGATTTTACCCTTAGGAACTGTAAGCAAGAAAAATTTGGATATTGTTAAGAACTCGATAGAGTCATTCTATGGATTCAACTGTATAGTTTTACCAAAATGTGAGGTTACTCCGGATATATTATCTAAAAGTAAAACTAAGTACGATGCTGGTAAAATATTAAAAAAATATAATATTAAATCACACACTTTAATATTTACTAATGTTAATATTTGTACAAAATCGAGAGGTTTCGATGAATGGAGCATTTTAGGTTATGGATACCAACCTGGTTCGATTTGTGTTGTTTCAACTAATAGAATGAACAAATCAAATTCTAAATTTAAATCCAGACTCGAAAAAGTTGCATTACATGAAATTGGTCATAATCTTGACCTTCCTCACTGTGAATTTGACGAAAAATGTTTTATGAATGACGCTAAAGGTACAATCAAGACATTTGATACGGAAAAAACTTGGTTATGTAAAAATTGTTGTGATTTGATAGGTAGATCATTTGTACCTTTCTAAAATTATTCTAACCTTTTAACTATTAGTGTTTCTTTTTAAGACAATGCTTATCAATAAGATTTAACTGTTTCAAGAAGTTCGCTTTTAAAAATGGACGCAGGTGAAATGACCGTTTCATCCAATGGAATTATTTCTCCATAACGTTCTTTCATCATCTTTTTAACATCGCTATCTGTTAAGTCAAACTCGCGAAGTTTCTGTAATTCACCGATCTCCAATCCAGTTGATCGTTTATAAATTTTCCATACCAACTCAGAGCAATAAATATTTTCATCCGACCATTCAAAAGTCGAATCGTAATTCTTCCCTTTAAATTCCTGTCCTATATCCTTCATTTTTTTAATTATGTCTGAAGTTAAGATTCGGTCTCCGTTAACGAGTCTCTTTATTACAAACTTTCCATCTTTGCCTCTTTGTATCCATTTATCTAATGCCGTTTGTTTAACGGGTTGAATTGCTTCGTACACGTAATATTTTCCTTTATTTTTAAAAATTATGCCGCAATGAGAGTACTTTGAATCTGTTGCAAGTTGAATTGCTTTGCTTTGACGAGAGAGCGAAGTTTGAAATATAATGTCACCTTCTTTAAGTTTATTATTTTCCTTTAAATCTTGTATTTCTGTTCTCGCAATTTCAAGACTGTATTTAGAGTCATATAATTTTCGCTTAGCATAAAAGCCTGAACAGATAAGGAAAGTCAATGAAATAATAATGATTGTGAGCTTTTTCATATTACTGGATTATGAGATGCAAATGTTTGCAGGTAAAGTTTCGGATGCAGGTTATCATAAACCTATGTTGCACTTGTGGCTTTGATATAGCTTTTGGCAGCTGTCTATTTTCGTCAGATGTCACTTGTTGGAATAATGAAAGCTTAACTATTAATTGATTTAGCGGTTTAATTCAATATTGAAAACTTAAATTCATGTTAGAACGAACGATTATTTTCCTAAAAAACTTTTCCAATCAGCTGTACTTCCATTAAAGGTGTTCACATCAACTAAATCATCTGCAAAGTCAAATTTGCCTTTGTGTGAATGTTGCCAGAATTTCCATTTCCCTTTGATATGAGGTTTTTTATTAAATGAGCAAATCCAGATATTGTTATTTTTAAATGAATCAGCAATATATTTTTTATACCCATTCTCATTAGTATAAATCATTAAGCTGTCTCCTGTTGCCACTTTGACTGAAGTAATAAAGGCTTCAATTTCAGAAATGATTTCTTCTTTCGAATTTGATGTGTTATTTCCCCAATCTTCAATATCTAAAACAAGGGGCAATTCAAACTTCTTACCCTTAATTGACGATAAAAAATTGTTTGCTTGGCTTTTTCCTGGTTTGTTAAATCTGAAAAAATGATATGCACCAATAGGAATACCGCTTTCTTTTGCCCTTTTATAATTATTTTCAAATGTTTTATCTTTAAAGTACTCACCTTCTGTTGATTTCATATAAACAAAATCGATTTTTTGATCCTTCGCTTTTTTAAAGTCGATTTTACCTGTATGGTGAGAAACATCAATTCCTGTAATTGGGTATTTTATCTTATCAATATCAATACCCGAAGGAACTAAAATAACCTTATAAATAATAAATACTCCAATTGCAATTGCAAACAGAATTATCATTAATCCAATAATTACTTTATTTTTCATTTATCTATTTTGAGGGATTAAGTATTGCAATTAGATTAACGTGTGTTTAACAATTTCTATTGTATTATCAATTACGAATTACGGATTGGCAATTACGAATTGGCAATTACGGATTTTCAATTACGCTATAATTAACAAAAACGATGCTACCATCACTGCCGTTCATTTTGTGATTCTCGCTCGAACAAACGGCAAATGTAGTCTGCTGATAATTAGCATTCCCTGTCTATGCCGCTGCTTAAATCTCGTATCAAAGTGTGGGCATTGGCCGGTTTAGGAATCGTTCTTATTTAGGCTATTTTCATGCATATTAGCTCAGGAGATTCGGCAGATAAGCTTGGAGGTCCTATATTCGCATGTGTATTACTTGCTGCTTCATACACCACCCGTATGCGCATGCAAGAGAAAAAATAAACCATGTCCATAGCATCTCGTTTTATCATTTTTGTCTTTCTCATGTGCAATGTACTTTATGGACAAAATACAATCTCAATTAATCCCCAAATCCCTATGAATTCAAGCAACTCAAGCAAAATGAAAGTAGAAGTTTGGAGCGACATCATGTGTCCGTTCTGCTATATCGGAAAACGTCATTACGAAGCTGCATTAAAGCAGTTTGCCGACAGCAACCGCATCGAAATTGAGTGGAAAAGTTTTCAATTAGATCCAACGATTCCTAAAAATCCGGAAAATAAGAACAACGTATATAAGTACCTCGCCGACCGCAAAGGCATGAGCGAAGCACAATCGCGTAAAATGCACGATAATGTGGTGGAAATGGCAAAGCAAGTTGGATTGAATTACAATTTCGGCAATGCAGTTATTGCCAATTCATTCGATGCACATAAAATGATTCAGTTAGCCAAAACAAAAGGGCTGGGTGATGAAGCGGAAGAACGCCTGTTCCGTGCATATTTTATTGAAGGAATGGATTTCGGAGATATTCCAACATTGGTGAAAATTGGACAGGAAATCGGGTTAGAAGCCTCAGAAATTGAATCAGCACTTTTGAGTGATGATTTTGCTTACAAAGTAAAATCCGATGTTGCTGAAGCAGCACAATTAGGAATTCAAGGTGTTCCGTTTTTTGTCTTTAATCGCAAGTATGCCATTAGCGGAGCACAACCAACTGAATCCTTCCTAGAAACAATGCAAAAATCATTTTCGGAATGGGAGAAATCAAATCCGATGCCTGCATTTGAAGTTATTGAAGGACCTGTTTGTAAGCCGGATGGGAAGTGTGACTAGATAATAAATTACGAATTATCAATTACGGAGTAATTAAAAATAAAAAACCGCCAACGGAAATTTTTCCTTTGGCGGTTTTTGGGTTTCGTTTACACTTTATTACTTCAAATCGAAGCGATCGAGGTTCATTACTTTAGTCCAAGCGGCGATGAAGTCTTTAACAAACTTTTGCTTTGCATCATTGCTAGCATAAACTTCTGCAAGAGCACGAAGTTCAGAATTAG
>JBIPLZ010000424.1:0-15940 GCA_044369395.1 Flavobacteriales bacterium
CAACGCCCGGGCAAAGAGCCGGTGATGACCAAGGGCGTGCGTTAGCTATGCTTCTCGCTAGTGCGTTCAGCGTGCTCGCCCCCCGAAGTGACGGGCCCATTATGCAAAAGGTACCGAGTAACCTTACAAAGGCTTCTCGTGTCGGTACGCACACGGTTTCACGGGCTTTTCACTCCCGATGGGGTCTCTTTCACCTTTCCCTCGCGGTACTCGTTCACTATCGGATCAAAAGATAGGGTCTTCGCTTCGAGGGTGGTCCCCCGATCTTCCACCTCCCTGGCGGCGGGCGGTGTACTCCGACAAAGACTAGGTAATCCTAATTAATAGGTAACTTTTGCTCTTCGTTCTCTACGGGGCTTTCACCCTCTACGGCAAGCCATTCCGAGGCTTTTGAAGAACGAAAGAGTGCCAATTACCTACATTGTCGGGCGGTTGTTCCGTGTTCGCTCACCACTACTAGCGGACTCTCCGTTGATGTGTCCCTTTCCTCCGCTACCGAGATGGTTCACGTCGCGGAGGTCGTCACCCCTTCCTTAGGAAGGGATCGCCCCGATTGGGTGTGTTTTCACTATGGATAGGGTGGGATCACACGATATGTCCCCCACCCTTTACGTATGTTTCACGTCCACGTTTTTGACCTAGGGATCCCCCGCGTGCGGTCTAGCGTTGCTTCGACCTCTCCTGGAGTGGGAGTTGAACCCACGACCGAGCGGTTAACAGCCGCTCGCTCTACCACTGAGCTATCCAAGATTAAATTTAGTTTATTTGCGACCTCTACCACGCCAAAGTGGATTTATGGGGATAGCTCGTCTTGCTTGGCGATGGATATCGTCGCGACGATCTCGAAGAGCAGCAGCACCTGTTGCTGTCGAGGATACAGTTAGCCCACGAGGTCGTCCTTCCGGGCGCAGAAGACCTTCTAGCTGACGACGAAGACGTGCGCCAAACGGCGCTGAAGCTGCCCCGCCGGTCGACCTAGTGCTCGCTAGAGAAATCAGCGCCTTCCGCTGACCACGTGCCTGTGGAAGAAAGGTCACTTTCACAGTTTGGCGCGCACCACGACGACGTGTTCGAAGGGCTACGAAAGGCGTAGCAGCTAGCGAAAAATTCTGCAGAAGGGCTGACCCAGAGGGCGCAGCTTTATTAACCGCGTTGGCTTTTCTAGGTGTTGAGCGTTGGTCGGAATTGCGCCTCCAAAGGGCACGAAAAAGGCCCTCCACTCGTTCCCGCTTTCCTCGACGAATAAAAAACGTTACTCTTCGATGAGCTAGAGCGGCGGAGCGCAGGGCTGCACCAGCCACGTTAAGAGATGAAGCTGTTGGGAGTGTATTTACTGCCACTGATTAGTTAGATATTTACGGGTAGTGAGGCTCGAACTCACAGGATCTGCTTGGAAGGCAGGCCGTTTGCCATTAACGGATACCCGTACTTGGTAACACCTTTGGACTTCGACTCCTGGCGGTGGGTCCCTCCTACGGATGGACAGTTGACGTATAGGGTTTAGTCTAGTTTGGGCTTGACATATTTTTTTAATTTGTACCTAAACCCAGCAGCATTAAACCCTATACGTCAACTGTCCATCCGTAGGAGGGACCCACCGCCAGGAGTCGAAAAAGTACTCCCCTGGCCCCTCTAGTTACCTATAGCTGGTGTCTTGTCTACCCGTTTTCACCCTGGTCTCCCTGCTTTCTGTTCCCGCTCTTCCCCTAATTGGAAAGGGGGATTCAGCTACTACCCTGCTTTTCTCCCTAGGCGGGTCTTCTGCCCCCCTTCTACTGGCCCTTCTGGCACTACCGCTGCTGACCCTTGCCCTTCTAAGGTTCGGAAGCGCGTGGGGACGAGTAACCCAATACCAAGTCGGTCTAACCTCCGTTGGGCTTTCGTTTCTGCTCGCACTAAGACTTCCTGGAGCCATATCAGCAACCTCTACGGGTAGAGTTGAAACTGTACGTGTGGTTCTAGCCCCGTCATTCAGGGTCCCACTACGTCTTGGTATCGACGGGATCTCAAGGCCCTTCATTGTTCTAACGAATCTAACGCTGTATCTTTGCGTTCTGAGTCTTAGCTCGTCGACCCCACGACTTCTGGAGTTTCTACTTGCTCTACTTGCCCTACAGGTTGGTGTCCTAGCAACGTTTAGGTCGCTTGACCTGCTAGCGTTCTTCATTTGCTTCGAAAGAACACTTATCCCGATCTTCTTTCTAGTTCTATTCTGGGGTTCTCGCGAACGTCGAGTTCGTGCGAGCTATAGGATTGCGCTTTACACGCTGCTCGGATCTATTTTTAGGTTTTTTAATCTACTGTACCTGTCAGCAAAGACTGGGACCACTGATTACGAACTTCTTCTGCAACTCTCTCTTCACGAAGAGGACCAGCGTTTTCTGTGGGGAACGTTCTTTAGGGCTTTTGCTGCGAAGATTCCACTTGTGCCGCTTCACCTGTGGCTACCAGAAGCCCACGTTGAGGCGCCTACAGTGGGTTCGGTTCTTCTAGCAGCCCTACTACTTAAGCTAGGTACATACGGACTAGTTCGTTTTTCTCTACCACTTTTTCCAGAAGGAACTGTTTACTTTGCGCCGATCGTTTCAACGCTTGCGATCGTCGGGGTCATTTTTACAGCCCTTACTGCGATACGTCAAGTTGACCTAAAAAAGATCATTGCCTACTCTTCTGTTGGGCACAGAAACGTTGTTCTTCTGGGTAGAAGAGCTGGCACTAGTGAGGGTCTACAGGGTGCTCTATTTCAAAGAGTTAGCCATGGTATCGTTTCGGGCGCTCTCTTCTTTGCGGTGGGTTCACTGTACGAACGCTATAGTGTGCGATCCCTGCACTACTTTGGCGGGCTTGCTCACCTTTACCCCCTGCTGACCGTTGTATTCGTCACATTTTCACTCGCTAATCTAGGATTTCCTCCTACTTCTAGCTTCGTAGGGGAGTTTCTAGTGCTTCTGGGGGTTCTCCCTCACTCTGGTTGGGCTGCCCTATTTGCATGCTCAAGCATAGTGCTGGGTGCCATCTACACTCTATGGGCGGTTAACCGAATTTTCTTTGGTAACCTGCGTACTCTATCCGTTGCTGGAGGTCAGGATCTTTCTCGCAAAGAAAGGTGGCTGTTTAGCTTCCTGATCGTACCAATGGTTGTACTGGGTATTCTACCTTCTAGGCTACTGGATACAAGGCTAATCGACAGTATAAACATTCTAGAGCATGCACGCCTAGGCCGTACCGTGTAGTTATCGTTGTAAAATACCCCTGCCCTATAGTATTTCTGTAGATTTATAGGGCGATATCATCCTCTTGTAACGCTTAGACGTCTCGATCGTTACTCAGCCTCTGTATTCATGGCGTCCTCTCGTCGCCCCCGTTCGTCAACTACTTCGCTAGCACCCCGTTCTCTACGAACTTTTCGAGCACTTGCTCGTGTTCGAGGAGCCTTTCCTCTTACCGACGCAGCCGTTGATGCAAATCAAACGAGCCTTCGAATGGTTCTTGTAGGGTCTCCCGATGCCACCCCGGCGGCACTGCGCTCGTCAATTCGAGTTCGTCAAGCGCTGCTCGATACTGTGCTATCGACGACTTCTGCCGTAAAACTACAATTCGTCCCTGGGGCTGGCTCGCTAGGTCGTCGAATTTTTCGTTCACGCTCCCTTGCAGACAGGCGAACTCTTCTGCAAGGTGGCAGCGCTATTCTTCAGTTTAATGTCCCAAGGTCAACCGCCAACCTTAGTGGACTCAAACTTACTAAGTTTCTAGCAGAGGCTGTTCGTCCGTTCCCAGGATTCAATCCCGTGGCTTACCTGCTTGCACTTCCCGCGGCCGACTCTTCCCGTAGCGCGTCGGTTTCAATTCACCGCGTTGGATCTTCGGGTATCCCAACCCCCACTGTCGATGACGCGCCTCATCTTAGGATTCTGACCCGACTAAATGGTCTACTCGGCCAGAATCTACAGGTGCCGCTTACCCTACCAACACGTACCGTCGTCCCCCTGCTTCACAGCAGGGTTGTTCCCGCTATCCATACCGTAACGCCTGCAACCATTCCAGCTCTGCATATTCTGAGGGCACTTGCTGCTTTTATTCGAAGGAAAACCGCTCAAGCCGCAAAGGGGCAGTTAACACTGGACTCGATGGTCCAAGGGTTGGGCAGCAGGATTGCAAATCCTCGCCATAGCGGTTCGAGTCCGCTTCGAGTCTGGGGACATAGCTCAGTTGGTAGAGCGGATGCTTTGCAAGCATCCAGTCAGCGGTTCGATTCCGCTTGTCTCCAATTCAAACATATATGCTTGCTCGTCTTCTGCTTGACCGCCGTCGCCGTATACTCTCTAATCTTTATGAACCTCGCCGTCGCGTTCTTCGCGCGCTTATAGAGGCTCAAGACCTACCAGCCCGTCTTCGTGGACAAGCATATCGCGCTCTGCTGCGACTGCCGCGAGATAGTTCACCGACCCGTATTCGCAATCGCTGTCCCCTTACAGGTCGTGGTCGTGCTATTGTTCGACGTTTTGGACTATCTCGCCTAATATTTCGCTCTCTGGCAAATGCTGGGCGCCTGGTCGGAGTCAAGAAAGCCAGCTGGTTGTATTTACTTATGGACGTCCTTTCTAACGCTCTAGCAATGCTCCTCAACGCCTCTCGCTCTCGACGAGCCACGGTTCTTCTTCCTGTTCATGCAGGGGGTGACTCAAAAAGGGTCCGCGAGGTGCTTCGTCTCCTTACGAATGAGGGGTACCTGGAGGGCCTGGCTCCAGCGCCCACGCTTTCGAAAGTACGAAATGGCGTAGTAGCCCGCCTAAAATATAACGCACGTGGTGAGCCAGCAATTCGCGCCCTATTTCGTGTTTCGACGCCTGGTCGTCGTGTGTATGTGGGGGTCTCTGCGCTCTGGCAACCACCGGCCGGTGCTGGTCTTCTAATTCTTTCAACAACACACGGCCTTATAAGTGATCGAGATGCTCGTCGATTTAACGTCGGTGGGGAAATTCTTAGGGGGATTCGTTAATTAAATCTGTTACATGCTTTCTCTGCTACTCCCATCCGAGCTTCGTCTTCGTCTGGCCCCAGGTCTTCTAATTAGAGAAGGCCCTAAAGGCACTACTCGTCTCGTACCAGGGCCAGTTCGCCTTCGCCTTGTCCAAACTCCGTCTGGACGTCGTCTGATCATCGATGTACTCGGAGACTCATCCGAAAAAGTAGCCACGCCGTCTACTAGACTAGCCCATATTTCTCGACATATTGAGGGTGTCAGAACTGGTGTACGACGACGTCTCTCTATAGTTGGTGTTGGATTTCGTGCGACTGTGGTTACCCCTAGCAAAGAAATTGGGTCGGTTCTGTCGCTTAAACTGGGATATCGAGAGGAGCGACGAGTACCTCTTGAACCGCTGAAAGCCGTTGGTGTTCAAGTAACACCTTCTCGTCTTGAGGGTCGTAGCAAGGGTACTCTAATTCGTGTGGAAGGACTTAGTCGTGAGCGTGTTAATCAGGTTGCGGCGGATCTACGTAAGCTTCGTCTCCCAGACTCCTACAAGGGTAAGGGAAGGCAGTATGATCATGAGAAGCTGATTCTTAAAAAGGGAAAGCGAGAGTTAATTCGTAGTAACGTATCAATATGTCAGCCGTATCAACTATTCGTACACCTTATCGTCCACGTTATGCGCTTTCATATCGAACTCGCACCAAAGTTTGGCCTAACAAAAATTCTCGGCTACGTCGTCTAGTCTCTCTCCGTGGACGTCGTCTACAACGCGGTGGGCTTTTTCGACGTTATGTTCTTGTGGCAACGACCCTAAAGTGAACTGAAGCGCGTCGACAAATTCGACCACTTAGACGTCGTGGGGGCGCAGCTCGAACCGGAGGAATAACCTCCTTTGGTCGTCCTCGTCGTCGCCGCTATCGAGACTCGGCAGCAGCTGCTCAGCAGGTACGCTCGTTTGCTGGTAAAAGATCGGCCAGAGCCCTACGCCAACTTGTTCGTCGAGGTGTTGGTGGTGGTAGGGGCGGAGCCGGTGTGGGTTCAGCTTCGTTCTTCGCCGCTCTCGCGTCTCGCCTTGATAGAGTTCTGTTTCGCAGGCGCCTAAGGCCTACAGTCGTTGCAGCGCATCAGTTTATTCATCACCAAGGGCTCGCTGTGAATGGGCGTCTGGCCTTTTCTCCGCGTATACTACTGCAACCAGGAGATACGATTTCTCTCAGGCCAGAAGGCGCTATTTCAACAGAAATACTTGAACGACGTCTTCGTAGGTGGCGAACGATTCTTTGGGATCTATTTTGCCGTGTTTATTACCGACGTTGGGGTCTCTATACGCTTCGACGTCGCCTACTGGCTATTGGTAAGAAGATTGGACGTAGACACGCGATTCGTCGAGGATCAGCGGCCCGCACAGCGCACTTTCGAATAATATTTGAGAAGGCAACTACTCGTTCCACTTCTGGAACAACAAGGCTAACGCCAAATCAAATAGCTAAGCGCGCAATGGGGCTTCTAGAGCAGGGTAATGTTGCGATAACCCCGGCTGCTCGAGTTCTTCTTCGACTTCGTCTAGCTCTTCGCCTGCGAAAATCGTTTCTGCCTCGTATTCGTCTTGGTACTCGTCGTCGAGCTACTACGTCTTCGCCGCGCATTCGTAGAAGACGCCTTCTTGTTGCTCGTCGTGCTAAGGCCGAGCGACGTCGTAAGATTACTCGACTACGCCCTGTTCATAGGAGAATCCCGACCTACAGGCATAGAGATTTCCGCACACTACGTGCTGTGAGGCTGCATCAGCCGTCACCAGAAGAGAGCATTTTCCCGTTCCGAGCTACACTAACCCAAGTGGCCACATTCTTCCGAGCTCGTGGAAGGTAGTTATTCTAATTTCTGGCAACTAGAGGGGCTTACCCCCTTTGCTGCCCACACAGCCCTACAGGCTGTGCTGGTCGATTTTCCGTCCATTGCCGTGCTGTCAATGGACCTCAAGTCGCCTAAATCCCTATCAAAAATAATGACCGTAGCTGCAAAGCTAATTGGAGCAGGACTAGCGACTATCGCGCTAGGTGGAGCAGGAGTTGGTATTGGAACCGTTTTCGCTGGACTTGTCGTGGCAGTTGCACGTAATCCAAACGAAAAGGACGAGCTTACACGTCTAGCGATCCTTGGATTCGCCCTGACCGAAGCTATCGCCCTATTCGCCCTAAGGAGGGCGTTCCTACTGCTTTTTACCTTCTAGTTAAAGGCCCGACCTTTATTGTGAAGGAACAGTATATCTCCTGGAGGCCACCTCTATAGCCTCACCAGATCTCTTCTCGCTCTCTTACTTGTAAGAATAAAATCTTATCCGTGGAAGTGACGCCGGTGGCCCTTGGCATACTCTCAGTGGAGGGGACGACAAGTGTTGATAACTTTCGGTGGACCGATTGTTACCTCCCGTAATCGGGTAGTTTTCACTTTAACTCTGTGCTGTCTTACGTATTTTCTGTTGCTCCCCTATCAGTTCTTGTTATCCTTACTGGACTAAGGTCCGGTTTTCGTCCTGGACTTGTCGCTGCTGACCCAGTACAACCATGGCAACTTGGTTTCCAAACCCCAGCTTCACCGCTGAGGGAAGGTATTGTCGCTTTCCACGACGACCTTAGGAGGTTCCTAACCGGAATCTTTTTCAGAGTTGGGTATATCTTCGTCGCTTGCCTTCGCACTTTTGGTAATGGCTCAAACCGCCCAATTGAGCGTCTGGTACATGCTACTACCCTAGAAGTTGTTTGGACTATCATCCCAGCCCTAATTCTTAGGGTGATCGCTATTCCATCGTTTTCTCTGCTTTACTCTGTTGATGAAGTGATCGAACCCCTTTTCACTGTCAAGGTTGTAGGTCACCAGTGGTACTGGTCATACGAATTTCTAGACCCAGAGGTAGTTGCTCGACTTTATAACGATTCTCTTTCTTCAGAAGGAGACGATCTTCTATTTACTGCAGCGGGAAGCGGATCTTTCGATAGCTATCTTCTTGGAGAAGAAGAGCGTACTGCTGGTGCAGGTCTGTCTTCAATTCGCAGACTGACCGTGGATAACCACCTCTTCCTCCCTACTGAAAGGCATATTCGTGCTAGGGTTACATCTGCTGACGTACTCCACAGCTGGGCAATCCCTAGCCTAGGTATTAAGGTAGACGCTTGCCCCGGACGTCTGAACCAAACGTCTCTGTTCATTCGTCGTGAGGGTCTGTACTATGGTCAATGTAGCGAAATTTGTGGAGTTAACCACGGATTTAGGCCGATTGGAATCGTTAGCCAGTCTTTCTTTGCCGGACTGACTCCAACAGCTCTAGACGTAGAACCTCTACTTACTGCGCTACAAGCTCTTGCGCAAGAGTTGTGTTGCTGGTATAGTCGTAAGGAAGTGGCTGAGTGGTCAAAAGCACCGGATTGTAACTCCGTTGAGGTCTCTCTGCGTTGGTTCGAATCCAACCTTCCTTACCGTCGATTTCCTTAGGTCGTCGGAATAGACTCGATTCGTTTTTAAGACCGTACACCGCGCTGACTTCGAAAAAGGTGGTCAGTTAGCAGGATGGAGCAATGGAAGCTCGCCGGGTTCATTCCCCGTCGATGGTGGTTCGACTCCACCTTCTGCTATGTGTTTGTAAAGCACAATAAAGCGATTTTGAAGAGCAGCGAGCCTCGCCGGGAGAATCGTTCAACGGCAGGACCGCGGTCTTCAACACCGTCGTATGGGGGTTCGATTCCCTCTTCTCCCGCCCCTAAGGGATCGGGGCCTAGTTACAAGTATGACGTCTCCATTTTCCCCTTCAATTTTTCTCCAGCTAGTTGGTGCGTTCAGATGCGGAACGTGTCTTCTTGTAATCGGTGCCCAAAACCCAGTGCACTCGCTTCTCCTCCTGATCAGGGTGTTTGCGCTAGGAACCCTACTGCTTTTTACCCTACAAAGGGAGTACTTTGCCCTCCTGTTTCTAATTGTTTATGTCGGGGCAATCGTTGTTCTGTTCCTATTCGTAATCAGAAGACTTGAGATTAAGATAATTAACGTTACTAGGCGTCTACGCGACCTTCTAGCGCCCCGACACCTTGTTGTGGGTATTCTCCTTCTCGAAATTCTTCTTCTTGCCAGCGCGGATGCTTTTGATCTAGCACCCTTTCTCATCTCTACTGCTCCAGCAATAGTTGAGAGTAACGTGAGGACAGACTGGTCAGCGCTGCTGCACCGTACTGACCCTCTTCGTGCGCTAGGCGGTCTGCTGTTTACAGAGTACTCTACGACTCTTCTTCTCGCTGCACTACTTCTGACGCTAGCTATAGTTGGTGCAATTGGACTGAGCCTGCTTCCTGATCCGCTTACGGCAGCTGATATTACGGGTACTTCAACTGTTCTCCACCCCACACTAAAAATACAAGATCCGAATCATCAAGCTAGGCGTCACCCTGGACTGGCTGTGGCCGCTTGGCGTTCGAATCATTAAAACCGCCCTATACAAATACATTAGTAAATGAGTACTTATGCTTCACTTGTTCGTCATCCTCTAAGGAGTGTCGTGGCTAATCACATTGACAGATATCCAACCCCCGCTAACCTTTCTTACATATGGGGGTTTGGTTCTCTGGCTGGAAGAGCCCTTGTTATTCAGATTGTAACCGGAGTTTGCCTTGCGAGGCACTACGCTCCTGAAGTTCACCTCGCTTTTGCTAGCGTTGAGCATATTAGACGCGACGTTCGCGGAGGTGCCGGCCTTCGTTACGTTCACGCTAACGGAGCATCGAGATTCTTTATCATTGTCTATACCCATAGGTTTCGCGGTCTTTATTACGGTTCTTATGTACAACCTCGTGTTCAGCTATGGAGGTCAGGTATCGTCGTATTTGTTCTAAGGAGGGCTGTAGGTTTTAGGGGTTATGTTCTTCCTTGGGGACAAAGGAGCTTTTGGGGTGCTACTGTAATCACTAATCTGTTTTCAGCTATCCCAGGCGTTGGACCCTCTATCGTGCAACTACTGTGGGGAGGTTTTTCTGTTGATAACCCAACGCTAAACCGATTCTTTTCCCTTCACTACCTTGTTCCTTTCCTAATCGCAGGGGCAGTTCTACTACACCTAGCCCTTCTTCACATCCCTGGATCGAATAATCCGCTAGGACTCGTAGCAACTGTTGATCGTATTCCGTTCTACCCTTATTTCTATGTTAAGGATCTGTTCGGGTTTACACTGTTTATCCTATTCTTCTCTTTCTTTGTTGTGTACGCCCCAAATCTTCTTGGGCACCCCGACAACTATATTGAAGCCAACCCACTAGTTACTCCTGCACATATCGTACCAGAGTGGTATTACCTGCCATTCTATGCAATTCTTCGTACTGTGCCAGATAAGCTAGGTGGTGTTCTTCTAAGGGGAGGTGCTATTGCGATTCTGGCTCTTCTACCTCTGGTGGATACTTCTGCTAGGCGTAGCCATCAGTTTAAGCCGCTTCACCTGTTCCTTTTCTGGGCCTTTGTAGCTAATGCTTTTTGCCTTGGTTGGATTGGTCAAGAAATTGTAGAAACTCCATTTGTGGAAAGAGCCACTTTCGTTGCTCTAGTTTATTTTGCTTACTTTATTCCTCTACTACCACTTCTAGGTAGGCTAGAAAGGGCACTTCTTCAACGCGCCCTGACTCTAGCTTTAGATTGTGTGGTTCACCCCTTAATCAGCTGTAGCTTTGGGGGTTTGCGTTTTGCGTCTCTCAGCATATGAACGTTTCTATTGTGCCTTCTTCTGCTTTTTCAGCCTCTGCTTGGGGGCTGTTTTCCCCAACCCTACTTCCTCTAATAGCGCTTGGAACTATTCCACTAGTTCTGCTTGCTCTAGCGGTCTTTCTGCCAGCTCGCGGTGAACTAAGCCGCTTTCTGACTCGTCTAGCCGGTATATCCCTACTTTTTCACCTTGTAAGGGGTAGGTCGGGACTTGCTTTTCGTCTGGATGGTGCTGAGTCCGATCTACTACCCCTAAGGCAGAATGATCCCCTATACCCTCGTCTTTTTCACAGGGGAGGTACCTTTCTACTGGCGCTAGCGAGACTCGGTCTAGCTGAACGCACCCTCCTAACTACTCGCGTGGAGAGGGAGTTTCCGCTACTGCTGCTGCTACTTCATTTTGGAGCTGTTTCGGCTCTTCGTCTGACACCCCTAAGAGACCTTCTACTAGCTCTAGAGATAGTTACTCTCGCAGCTTATGTTCTGACGGCTGTAGAGCGACGAAATCGTTTTAGCACGTATGCCGGTGTGCAGTATTTCCTACTGGGAAGTGTTCCAAGTGCAAGCCTGCTACTGTCGTTTGCTCTTTTTTATCGACATAGTGGTGCCCTTACTCTTCCTGATCTAGACCTCCTAATAGGAAGGGGGACTTCAGTCGCTGACAGATCAGATAGGCGAGCCGCCCTTCTGCTCACTTCAACTAGATTCGAGGAGGGCAATACGCATACTTCAGCTGTTGCTTCTAACTGGTGGGAAGCTAGCATTAGGACCCCAGAGAACGAAGAAGGTAATATCATCACACTGCTACCAACTCTACTAGCAGCAACCCATCCCCTAACCGCAGGGACAGTAAGGGCCCTTCTTCTTCTTCTCGTTAACCTTCTTTTCAAGCTAACTGCGGCTCCCTTCCAATTTTGGGCCCCAGGTGTTTACGGAAAGACTCCGCTAGCAAGCGTTACTGTTCTGGCAACGAGCTCAAAAGTCAGGGTGCTAGCGCTACTACTTAAGCTTCTACCAACACTACTGGCCCCATTTCCTGCTCTAACAGGCCCCCTTCTCCTAGCTGCGGGTATTAGAAGCGTTACAGCGGGTATGGTTGGTGCTCTCGCAGAGCCCCTACTAAAGCGCTTTTTTGTCTTCTCTTCGATAGGTCATGTAGGATTTAGGCTGGTGGGGGTTAGTCTAGGTACTGCTGCAGGCTCAAGCGCCGCTGTACACTACGCTGGAGTATACGCCCTATCTGCTCTTCTAGGGTGGTTTCTTCTTCTGGCAAGAGGCCGTCATCGTACTCACCTTGTTCATCTGACGCGTCTAGCTCGCACTGAGCCTATTCTTGCATTTAGGAGAGCGCTCCTAGCCTTCTCTAGGGCTGGTCTGCCTCCTCTAGGTGGTTTCTTTGTTAAGCTAGACATTCTTTCTTCTCTAGTAGATAGTGGGAACAGGGCTATGACTTATGTTCTATTTGTACTAACTGTCATCAGCTTTTTCTACTATCTTCGAATGGTTAAAATCAGGTTTTTTGACCAATCAGCAGGTGAAAATGGGCCCGATTCTCATCCTAGGGTGAACGTAGATCGTCCTCGCGATGAAGTGCGCCTTGCTCTAATAGTTGTCATTAGTTTCAGGCTCGCGTTCTATCTGCTTTTTGTCCATCCACCTCTTATTGCGATTGGTGGTGAGAGGCTAGGTACCCTTCGTTAGTCGTTTTTAGTTGTTAGGTTGTCGAGCCCATAGCTCAGTTGGTTAGAGCGTACGCTTGATAAGCGTAAGGTCCGTCGTTCGAGCCGACGTGGGCTTAAGGGGCGGATGTAACTCAATGGTAGAGTATCAGGTTGTGGTCCTGAGAGCTGAGGGTTCGAGTCCCTCCCTTCGCCCGTTAAACGCTTTCTTGGGGATTGGGGAAGTAGCTCAGTGGTAGAGCACGAGCCTGTCGCGCTCGGGGTCGCGGGTTCGAACCCCGTCTTTCTCGTTCGTAGCTGGTTATTGGGACATCGCCAAGTGGTAAGGCGGTGGATTTTGGTTCCACCATACAAAGGTTCGAATCCTTTTGTCCCAACCAAATCATAGTTTGAAACTCGATTCCATGCGTATCGCGTTTCGTTAGGTGCAACGATAAAACTCATTAGTCTAATGGCTACTTTTGTTCTTCTAGATGGTGATACTACCTTCCCCCTTTTTGTAAGTCTCGTGGCTGCCCTTGCAATCGCTGGACTCATCCTTGCGCTTTCGTTTGTGCTCGCAGTTCAAAGCCCGGATCCAGAAAAGACCTCAGCGTATGAGTGTGGTTTTGAGCCGTTTGAAGACGCTCGTAATCGATTTGATGTGCGTTTTTACATCGTGGCTATTCTATTCCTACTCTTCGATATCGAAGTAGCTTTTCTGTTTCCATGGGCTGCAACGCTAGGAAGAACAGGGGGTACTAGCTTCGCAATCGTGGCGCTATTCCTGCTTCTCCTGACAGCTGGATTTCTATACGAAGTGATTAAGGGTGCTCTAAATCCCCATTTGTTTTGGGCGCCGATATCGATGTGCACAGTTCTGACGAGCTGTAAAAACCAAACTAACCTATACATGGCGGTTTCTGCTATTCCCCCTATTCCCCTTGTGTCTCTGACCCTAAATGGTCGCCCTATTCAGGTGCGAGCCTCAGCTACCCTTCTTCAAGCTTGCGAAGCCTCTGGAGTTGATGTTCCTCGTTTTTGTTATCATCCTGCCCTTTCGGTTGCCGGAAATTGCCGAAGGTGTCTGGTAGAGGTACAAAAGTCACCTAAGCCGGTTGTAGCTTGTGCCAGACCTGTAGCTCCAGGTAGAGTAGTGTTTACCGACACCCCTCTTGTTCGTAAGGCACGTGAAGCGGTACTAGAGTTTCTGCTTCTAAACCACCCCCTAGACTGTCCTATCTGTGATCAAGGAGGTGAGTGTGACCTACAGGACGAAGCCCTTACTTTTGGTGCTGATCGTGGTCGTGCCGTTCTTACCCCCAAGCGTGGTGTTCAAGACAAGGAATGTGGGCCAATCGTAAAAACAATTAGGACTCGTTGTATTCACTGCACTCGCTGTGTTCGCTTCGCAGCTGAGGTCGCTGGAGTCGAGGCACTTGGTTCGTTTGGGCGAGGGGGAGAAACCGAAATCGGTCCTTATCTGCCGACTCTTCTACGTACTGAACTTTCTGGGCATCTTGTAGATCTCTGCCCTGTCGGAGCACTGACCTCTAAGCCATATGCCAGGCAGGCTCGTCCATGGGAGCTACAGCGTAATGACTCTGTTGATCCTTTTGATGCCATCGGTAGGGATCTCTCTGTTCACACGCGAGGTCAAACAGCAACCGCAAGTGTTACCTCTATAATTGAACGAGGTGAGGAGATTCTGCGCATTCTTCCTCGAACAACCCCCCTAACCCCTGAACCATGGATTTCGGATCGTAGTCGTTACGCTTTTGATGCTTTTCGATCAGCTTCTCGCCTTATTCGTCCAGAAGGACCGGATGGGGCCAGGCCTTGGTCTGAGGTCCTGCTAACAAGGGCACCTGGTCTAGCGGTTGGGGCTTCTCGTTCCGGCTTTCGAGTAACCCTCGGGTTTGGTGTTTCGGCTGAATCGATTTTCGCGACTAGTCTCTTTACTGCTCTTAGGGGAAGGCCATACCCAAGAACAAGTAACGGTAGAGCAGCGAACCCACGATCTAATTTTCTATCTATTGATGCCCCAGAGGGTCTAGGTCTACCGGATCGAAGGGAGCTTAGGGTTGCTTCAGCTTCAGCTTTTGTTCTTGTGGGTACAGATATTCGTACAGAGGCATCGTTTCTGTCAACTCGTCTTCGTCGTGAGCAAAGACGTCGTCCACTTACCATCACCTCCCTGTTCCCCTTTACGCCTCAGCGCCTACGCCATCTTCATCTGGGTAGCTCGATAGCTACGGGAGTTTCTCTTCTTGAAAATCGCCTACCAGTGCTTGCTCGTAGGCTGTCGGCGCACCATGATGAGATAAATCGACTACCGCGCCTTCTTCTAGGGGCAGAGTCTCTTCGTGGGCGCCTTGGGTCACCACTAGAGGGTCTATTTCGTTCCCTTGCTCGTCGTAGATTTAGCCGTCGTATTGATTCTGACCGCGTTGGAGTGGTTCATGCAACGTCTACTTCACTCGCAGCAGCTGTTCTGGGGGTTACTGGACGTTCAAGTGGTTCAATTGCACCCACACCAGCTCTTCACATTACGGTAGGCCTGGGTCGCACTGAAGCAACTCAAGCGCCACGTAGCATTCATCTTGGAACCCACTCCCCTAGTGCTTCAGATAAGAATGCTCTGCATCTACCGCTCCCCAGCCCATACGAGCGAACCGAACATCGTCTTGTTCTAGATGGAATTGGGGGTCGTCTACGTCGCAGTCGAACGGCAGTAACTGCACCACGTAGGGCTCGCCCGACAGAACTGCTTTGGAGTGCTCTAATCCGAAGGCAAGGCCATACTAGGTGGCGTCGTTGGACTGAAGGTCTAGCAGGTTTTCATGATGAAATACCTCTAGCCGTTCGCATAGAAACTAGTGTACCGGCGTTTCTAAACACTCAGAACGCTGGTAGGGGTGTTGGCTCTACTAATGCCTTTACTAGGCCGCTAGCAGTGCTAACCCCTGGTATTCGCGATATATACCTACAAGATCCAGTTTCGCTCCACTCACCAACTAGAGGTGAATGCTCTCTTTTCCTAGGAGGGGACGGGTCATTTCAACGTGAAAGGTAGTTTACGCCCCATAGTTTGGGTTAAACCAGATGTCCTGTGGACTTTGGTTGACGTTATTTATTAATGATTCAAGCTGAAAGCTGGCTAACTCCCATAGACAATTCTGGTGCTCGTGCTGTTGAGTGTATTCGAGCTCTGGGCGGTTTTCATCGTGCTTTTGCTGCGCCTGGAGATCGACTTGTTGTTTCCGTAAAACGCCTTCGCCGAACTGGAGCCCGTAAGGTACAAGCAGGTGAAGTACACCTAGCTCTGCTTGTGCGAACACGATTCCCTACTCGCTTTCTAGACGGAACCTCTAGCCGAGCCGAAGGAAATCGTGTACTCCTTATAAATCGTAAGGGGCGCATTCTAGGGACTCGACTGTTCGGGTGACTGTCTCGTCGTCTACGTCGTAAGAAGTTTACGCGCCTTCTGCTCCTTGGAGGACGTCATACACTCTAACTAATGAAGAGCACCAATGATACCCTTAACCCGTGCCTAGGTCGTCTCGCAGAGCAT
>JBIPLZ010000194.1:0-4863 GCA_044369395.1 Flavobacteriales bacterium
TATGGAAGGCGCAAACGGGGAATTTTATAATTCATAGTTATAAGAATGAGGGTTTTTATTTTAATCATCCCGAAATTCTGAATAGTCTGTTTAGCTTCCGAAAAGGGCTTTTCGTTTATTCTCCACTTATCCTTGTTTCAATTTTAAGTAGTCTCGTTTTTTGGAAGAAAAATAGATTGGCCTTTTTTGCCTTTACTTCCTTCTTTCTTTTATTGGTTTATATCATAAGTTCTTGGTGGAATTGGTATTACGGCCCGTCATTCGGTCAGAGAGCCTTTGTAGATTTTTACGCTTTATTCGTTATTCCCCTGGCTTTTGCAATTGAAAACAGGAGAAAAATTTTGTTGCTCATTTGTTCCGTTTGTGTCTTTCTAAACCTCATTCAAACCTATCAATACAACAAGCAGATTCTTTCTTCATGGGATATGAATTTCCGGAAGTACTCTTTTGTGTTTTTAAAAACTTCGTCAAATTATAGAAACTGTTTGGGTGGGAATAACGATTTGCCTTTGTATAAAGAAAAACGTAATTCCGTTTTTACCCTAAACGATGATTTTGAACTAACGCCATCCAATGCGAAGGTTTGTTCATTTGTCGATGATCAACACGGTAAGTCTTGCGATTATTCCGATCGCGATTACAATTTGCTTTTCACCATTCCTGCCAATGAAACATTCATATCAAAAAGAGCACTTTTCGTTGAAATAAAACTCGATCGCTTTGAATTAGATAAACACAGTTTTAATGAGGCGTTCTGTGTGATAGAATACCAAAATCCAAAAGGTGAAATCTATTACAATTACACCTTCAAACTCAACGATTATCCTCGCGAATTATTCAGCATCTGGGAAACATATAACTATTCAGTTGAACTAAATAAAATAAAATCTTCCAACGATACCATTCGCATGTACGTTTGGAACCAATCAAAAGCACGTTTCTATCTCGACAATGTTCAGATAGAACTATTCAGTATTAACTGAATTTGAAACGATTCGATTAGTGCAACAGCGGAAAATAATACATCAAATCTTCGCGTTGTTCGGGCGTAATCATGAGCACAGGAATTTGCGCTTCGTTGTAAATCAAATCTTCCTCTTCGACACGAGGAAATAAGGAGTATAAATAATCGTAAGAGAAATTAACAGCACAAATCAAATCGGCATCAATAGATGCTGCGAAATGAGTAACCGATTTAGCGAAACGTTCATTTATCGCCACACGATGAACTTTCACATTGGCTCCTTCTTTCTCTAAGTAATCTTCTAACGTTGTTAAAATAGTATCGTTGTATTGCTCTTCCAAATGGGTATTTGCAAAAAGATGAACCTCCGAATTAAACGCCTTGGAGATTTCTGCAAACAAAGGCGCTTCGTCGATTATTTGACGGCGGGCACTTACAGGAATAACAATTTTCTTCAGTCCATTTGCTCGAATCATACGTTCTTGCACCACCAAAAACGGAATAAACGCATCGGTAACAATACGAAGCGCGTTGCTTCCCATAATGTGCTGCATTCCTTTTATTCCATGTGTTGGTATGATGATTAATTGGCATTCTTCGCGCTGTGCAATTTCAGAAACATCTTTAAAAATATTCCCAACCTCAATGATTGAACTTACTTTTCCTTTGAATTCAGCAGATAACTTTTGAAGAAAAGGTTGAAGTTTTTTTTCTGCATCAGCTTTATCCTGAGCATTTTTTATCAGATGTAAAATAATAATTTCTCCCGCGCTATGTTTAGCAAAGAAGGCCGCGTGGTTGAGAGCACTGTAACTGTCTTCGCGAAGGTCAAATGGCACAAGTATTTTCTGGAGATTCATAAAAGATATTTTATAGGGAGATATTCAAATGTTCTGTTTATTTTTGGCTGCACGAAAATCACAAAATTATACAGCTTATTCAAATAGAATGCTGTTTATTTGAAATAAAAAAGAAGATGCAAGCCTTAGAGCGTTTTTTTAAGATTCAGTTTGAGGTCGTAATTGACAGGTTAAAAAAGGAGCTTGATCATCTCTGTGAGTATCATAATTCCAGACATACGTTGGATGTCATCGAACAAACCCAGGTTATTGGAAAAACTGAAAATCTATCTGAGAAAGAATTGCTTTTGCTTCGGATAGCGTCTCTATTTCACGACACAGGTTTCTTTTTTCAACGAGCAAAGCACGAAGAGAAAAGTGTAGAAATATTTCTTGAAGCATCAAAAGAATCAGAGATATCCGAACAAGATAAAGCGATTATTTCACAATGTATACTGGCTACTCGCATGCCTCAACAACCTATTTCTTTATTAGATAAGGTTATTTGCGATGCCGATTTAGATTATTTAGGACGAGACGATTTTTTCCCTATTGGTGATGCCTTGTTTCGTGAGATGAATCGAAACAATGAAATTTCGGATACACTTGCTTGGAACAATTTGCAAGTGAAATTCCTCAATGCGCATCGATTTCATACCAATTATTCCATTCAAAATAGAACACCCGAATTGCAAGAGAATCTTAAAAAGGTTGTTGAGAAATTAATCTAATAATTAAAGTAGATTCAGAATTAGTCCTTTATCAGGAATAAAGGGGTTTCTCCTTTTCCTTTTAGATGCATTTATCTTATTTTAGCGCCTTAAACTAGCTCCAATCTTTATGAGTACAAAAACAATTAAACCCATCGATTCAAACACCATTTTAGTTCCAACCGACTTTACAGAAGTGGCTTTGATGGCGCTTAAACATGCTTCTCAACTTGCTAAAATTTTCAATAAGCAAATCATTTTATTGCATGTTTTAGAAACAGGAATGTTGGAGTCGAGTAAATCGAAAGAGCAGAAAGATATTGAGGCAAGTAAAAAACTACAGGCTTTAGCAGATGATAACAAGAAAGAAAGCGGAATTGAAACTTCGTTTGTTGTTAAACAGGGAAATATTTTTGATCAAATTGGAGAACAAGCCGACGAGTTAAACACAGCCCTTGTGGTGATGGGAACTCACGGTGTTAAAGGCATGCAGCACGTTGTAGGAAGCAAAGCTTTGAGGGTAATTACGAATTCGAATCGTCCATTTGTTGTGGTACAGAAAAAACAAATGAAAGAACACGGATTCAAAAACATCGTTCTTCCTATCGATTTTTCGAAAGAATCGAAGCAAAAGTTGGTTTGGGCTGTTGAGCTTTCCAAAGTATTTAATTCGACTTTTCATATTTTGGCTGAATTCGAGAATGATGAGTACACAAGTCGCGCTGTGAATAACAACATTGCGTACGCTAAAAATTACCTATCAGAGCGCAATTGCAATTATGTTGTACATCATGCAGAAAAAGGAGATTTCAGTAAAGAAACCATTCAATATGCAAGTTCTGTTGATGCAGATTTAATTCTCATCATGACCAATCAGTCGAAAGATTTAACGGAGTACATCATTGGACCATACGAGCAAAATGTTATTGCCAACGACGCTCAAATCCCAGTTATGACGCTTAATCCTGTAGATACCATGACGGCTAAGAACGGACATCTGTTCAATTTCGGGAATTATTAATTTGTAAAAATGTATCGGGGTCAACTGTTCGTTTTTTTAACCTTGGTATTCATATCAAGTTGCAAGCAAAAACCTCTGCAATTCAACGATTCTGCTTGGATTGATTTAACTCATACATTCGACAGTACAACATTGTATTGGCCCAACAATCAATCCGGTTTTATTCATAAAACAGAAGCGAAAGGAAAAACTCCCGGAGGATACTTTTATTCATCTTATTCGGTTTGTGCTCCCGAACATGGTGGAACTCATTTGGATGCACCGATACATTTTGCAGAAAACAAACAAACAGTTGATCAAATTCCTTTAGAAAAACTGACAGGAAATGCTGTTTTAGTTGATGTTTCAGAGAAATCCCTTAAAAACTCCGACTATTTAATCAGTATCCAAGATTTGGAATTTTGGGAAGAGAAAAATGGTGAAATTGAACCGAATTCAATTGTATTATTTAGGACAGGGTACGGTAAATTTTATCCTAATCGAGCTAAATACTTCGGAACTCCTTTAACGGGGATGGAAGCAATTCCCCAGCTCCATTTTCCTGGAATAGCTCCTCAAGCAGCAACTTGGTTAATTGAAAAACGGAAAGTGAAAGCCGTTGGATTAGATACGCCCAGCTTAGATTATGGTCAGTCAAAGGATTTCAAAACCCATCAAATTTTAATGGGAAATAATTGCCCGGGATTTGAGAATCTTGCAAATCTCGAAAAACTTCCGGCGAAAGGATCATATATAGTTGCATTGCCAATGAAAATTGGGCAGGGTAGTGGTGCACCACTGCGCATCATTGCCAATATTCTAGAAGCAAATTAAGGGCAACAAGCATTTCAGCAAGAACAGTCCTTCGAAAACTACACTCAATCTAGTATCTCAAATCCACAATAAGGAAATAATGCCTTTTGAATGCTTGTGTTTTATAATTAATTGGAGAGTAATCTTTAAAAAATAAGAGTAACTTACTTTAGATTATCTATATCATCTAAATCACGAGGACGTCCGGACTCTTTTTTGTTCTTTAACAAATCAGTTAATCCAATAAAATGAACAAGCATTCCATCAATTTCGACATCTTTCTTATTTAAGATACAATCGCCAAAGTTAACGCCATCAATTGAAGTAAGTACGTCAATTCGTAGCGGGGGATAGCCAAATTGAATCACATTTCCTTCTTTTATAAAATCTTGACTTGTTAATTTGAATGAGCCAAAACCAAAATCATTGACGCATTTCACAAGACTATTTGCATTCTCCAAAGTAGGATTAATCCAAACATCCAAATCGCCAGTATATCTTGGATGTCCATGAATACTAACAGCATACCCTCCAACG
>JBIPLZ010000195.1:0-4843 GCA_044369395.1 Flavobacteriales bacterium
CTCGTTGTTTCGACTTCGAGGCTTTTTTATTGCATGAAAATTCCCTTTGTAGGGTTCAAATATGACTTTGCTCAAAGGAGGAAGTATTAACTTGGTTGAACACAATACAAGAAAAGTAATATGCTCTAAGAAAGACATCTTTCCAACTACTTAAAATCTAGGTATTATTAAGACCTTATGTTATTAATGTCTTTTACAAAATCATCGTAAAAGTGAGACTTTTCCGGAAGCTATTTTTGTCGGTTTTGATTGGGATTTATAGGAAATTACATAAAAATAAACATCATCCGAACAGTCGGAACCTTTATATTTTCCATCCCATTTGTCTAATGGGTTGGATGTTTTATATACTTCGTTCCCCCATCTATTGAATATTGAAAATTCAAACATTTCAAATGAGCAAGCGGTTGAAGGGGAAAAGTAATCGTTTATCCCGTCATTGTTTGGAGTTAATGCGTTAGGAATATATACATCGCATTCTTCTGAATTATTATCACAGTTTATTATCTCAATTGTGTTGAAAATAGTATCAATACCGCAAGATAGTGTTACGAAGCAGATGATATTATATGAGCCAGTATCGCTGAATAGATGAGTTGGATTGACTAGTGAAGATGAGTTTTCAGCTCCAGTATTTGGATCACCAAAGTTCCAGTTGAGTGAAATAATAACAGAGTCAGATTGAACCGAAAATTGAATATTGGATTTTAAACAGGAGTCGCTTGGAGTAATCAATTCAGCAAAGCAAGAAAAAGGTGTTAAGCAATTTACCAAATTGATTGTAGTATAAACAGTATCGATGTAGAAACAAGGAGCAATAATCGGATTATTCGGTGTAGGCGGTTCAGTACAGTTTATCTGGACAATGCAACTTACTGTATATGTGCCAGTATCCGAAAATGTATGCGAGGGAGCGCCTAATACAGAGGTATTATTTATTCCACTGTTCGGATCACCGAAATTCCAACCAATTATATTTTCGATGAGCAGATTGGTGTTGAAGGAGAACAATATTGGATTTTGTATACAGCTATCTGCAGAATTTACAATCTCTATGAAATCAGTATTTTCTGTACAATCTGTAATAGTAATATTAGTGAAGCTTGTATCTATACCGCAGGCAAATGTTGTAATACATCTAATGGAATAAGTGCCAGTATCGCTGAATTGGTGCGTTGGGGTAAAAAGTGAGGATGTGTTGTTTACTCCACTGTTTGGATCACCAAAGTTCCAGTTTATCGCTGTTATACCATTTGTCGGACTGATGGAAAATGAAATGGAATTGCCAATACAGGTATCTCCATTCAGTGATATCGTTGGATTTGTTTGATTTATAGTACTATAAACCCATTTGGGTAAGCCATAACCTCCACCTATTAATGTACTCGTTCCAAAATTACATGCAGCACCAGAACTATTTGGAGAATTAATTACATCCAAAGAACCTGAGTTAATATAAATTTTACCATTGGGCCCTAATTGAATTGATGCAGGAGATGTAAAGGAAGGAGCACTAACAATATAGGCTGAGCTTTCAATGACGTTGGGTGATGAACTCGAGATATCGTATTGAACGATAGAATTAAGATTGCTGATATATAATAGATTCCCATTTGGAGAAAACTCTACACCGTAAATTAGTGGTGAAAAGTTGAGCATGATTGGATTGAGATTCCAGGTAATTGGGGAACTAACAACACCTGAAGAATTGTTAAATGAAAATACTTCCATTGTACCATCAAATAAACTACCGCAAGCAAGTTTATTAAACTGTTGGTTTACCTTAAGATGCCCGGCTCCATTTCCATGTGTGCCTCCTAAAGTTGAAACAATAGGGGTAGTTTGAAATCCGCTACTATTCAATAAAAATGAGTAAAACGAATTGCCTGGATTGTCATGAGTGATGACCCAGAAATCTTCACCATTCTGAGCAGGAACAACTTCAATTTTCTCAGAGTCTGTATTAAGGAGCAAAATATTCTTTTGAGCAGGAACAATATCACCAAAGCCTCCATTCAAAAGCATGTCTACCAAACTATAGCGAAGTCCATTTCCCCCAAATTGTTCATCGATGGTTACTATATAGTATTGAGTGCAGACACCAGGTTTAGGAATAATAACTGCCGCAGTAGTTGATGAGAGTAATATTGGATCACCTCCGAGTAGGCCATTCCCATTTGGCATAACCTGATTAAGTGAATTCCATACGGTCACTCCATCGGTGTAAAACAAAATTGCTCCTGTGTTTGGGTCAGCTACACTTGCGCTGCCCTCACCAGTCTGAGTTGCGGAAAAACTGGTATTTGTTGGTGGATTAAAATTAAAGTCAATCCCGCTGCCATAACCAATGCGCCACTGATTGTTTTGCAATTGGGCATATGAATCAAGGCAAATGAGTGTGATTAAAATAAATAATAGCCGAATTCTGCTATTCTGCATTTTTTATCCGTTTCTTTTTTTAACAATTGATGAATTGTTTTGTTTCAAAAATAAATACAAATAAAAATACGATTTACCTGCATTACTTTCTTGAAAATTTATTTTGTCGAATCTTTACTTTTTGAATTAAAATCAAAGTCAACAATAGCTGATTGTCCTTAATTAAATTGAATTTTATAAAACTAATAAATTGGAAGTGAGTCTGATAATTAAATCACTCACAACTTCTCCCTTTAATTGCACCCTTTTGATAATTCTGTTCTTCCTCGGCTAACTCACGTTCGGTGTCGGTGCCTATTTTGCGTTCTTTGTATAAATCGAGGTCGGGTTGCCCAGCATTAACCCAAGCGGTGAACCACAAGCTTCCCACAGTAATGATAGCTTGTCGCATTCTACGTTCGACCATGCCATTCAAGAGTTTGTCGTATTCTTTTGAGTATTCCTCACTATACACTTTCATGATTGAAGCACCTCTGTTTTCGAAACTGTATTTTCTGTCGGAAGGAAAACGCTCGTTTAATTCGGCTTCAAAACGAAGGACTGAATCTTTGGCTGCAAAACTTTCTCCAACAATTTTCCAGGCGAGCTCAAGTGGATCTTCCACATAACGTGCTTTTCCAACAAAAAAGTCATAATCGTCGTTGAAAAGTTCGGGCAGTCGTGACTCCCAAAAGCCGTGTATTCCTTTTTGGTTAGTCAATTGACCATTGTAGTTTCGGGTGGTATGTAATGGAACATGCGCATCGCCAATGTAATGACCTAAATCGGCGGAAGTGCGAAGTACCCGATCATAATCGTTGGCGCGAAAAGCACTTGTTAATCGCTTCACCATAACATCGATATGCCAAGGAACAATACCATGTGCGCGAAGTGTGTCTTCTGTGTATTTTGCGCAAGCTGCCTCCCATTTGTGTGGCATAGAATCGAGAGGCGAAGAGCCGTAGCGATCGAGGTCGATAAAATGACGGGCTGCCTCTTCTTTAACAGCATAGCGGCGTTTGTCCGGATCTACGGCATGTTCGGTAATAAATTCAATATTGTGTTTGTAAAATCCGAAAAGTTCGGTGGGTAATGTAAATACCGCAATCCGATTAATCTCTTTATGAGCAAAAAATCCCCAACTATTAGCAAATGGAATAAAATACATCAACGCACCTGTGATTAAAAAAAGCAGTATGAGGGAGCGTTTTAACATTATTTCAGCTTTTATATTAGAATAGAATTTAGATTAAAGCTAATTTTTTCGAACATACAATTCCCCCATCTTGAAAAACGGGAATCACTTCCATGGTGTTTAATGAAAGGCAATACCGAATATCTTGTTCAAGATTTAAATTTCTTAATCGATTTCGATGTGATGAATTTTCAAGAAATCCGAATAAATCGCCAGATGCTTTTTCATACAGATAGCCAGCTGCAATGGAAGAATCGCATGTTGTTGAAAAGTTATCGTCTTCAAGGAGGATACTTGCCAAGGCACCCGCAAACAATGTGTCTTCTAAATTGAATTTGTTTTTCCAACCCGCACATAAAATAATTACATCACGACCTTGAGGTTTTATCCAATTGGCCAATGCTTGAATATTTAAGAAAGAGCCGACTGCAATAACGGCAGCATCTTTAGCCGCTTCAATTGCTTGTGTACCGTTAGTTGTAGAAATGGCGATGGTTTTTCCCTGAACATTCGGTGTTATATAATGAAATGGAGAATTTCCAAAATCGAAGCCTTCAAGCATCACTGCATTCCGTTCGGCAGCAACCAAAAAACCTAAGTTCTTATAACGTTGTGCATCTTCAACTGAAGCAACAGGGATCATTCGCTCAACGCCATGTTGTATTGCAGTACAAATTGCCGAAGTTGCTCTGAAAATATCTACCACAACAACGATAGATTCTGAATCTGCAAATAGGGGATAGGTTGCAGGTGAGAAGCAAGTTTGAATTGAATTAGCCAAGTTTTACACGTTTATTGGTTAGATAAAAAAGGCATTTTTACCACTTTCGCAGTCAGGAGTTTATCGCGAACCTTTATGAAAATAGTAGAACCTACAGAAGAAAGTGATGTGGGAACATATCCCATACCGATTGGTTTCTTTAACGTAGGAGACATTGTTCCAGAAGTTACTATACCAATTACCTCTCCCGATTGATCACAAATTTCGTAATCGTGACGAGGAATTCCTTTGTCCACAAGTTCAAAACCAACCAATTTTCGTTGAACACCATTGTGCTTTTGATTTTCGATTTCTTCACGGTTGATGAATTCTTTGCTGAATTTGGTTATCCATCCTAAACCTGCTTCCATGGGTGAAGTCTGATCGTTGATGTCGTTTCCATATAAACAGAATCCCATTTCCAAACGAAGCGTATCGCGGCATGCTAATCCAACAGGCTGGATTCCAAA
>JBIPLZ010000010.1:0-15841 GCA_044369395.1 Flavobacteriales bacterium
AACTGAATCTTGGTTGTTCAATTGGGGAATCAAGAAACGATTACGAAATGATGAAAGTTCATCTTGTTCATCAAATTTTCGTGCTGTTTCAATGGAGAATGCCTGCGACATTTTTAATTTTTTGTCAAACATCCACAATCTTTGTCATTACTGCAAATGAGATTGCAAATAGCTTTAAAAATTTCAAAAAATGGGCGAATGAATGAATTAAAAAACGATTATCAAATTCATATAAATTAATCAAGCCAAGAAAGTGGATCGAGATATAAAGGCAAGTAATGCTAATTTTTAGCAAATCCAAAATGTTAACAAACTTTAAAACAAGCGATTAAAAAAATAAAACAAACACAATGATTTGTATTGCAAAACGATTAATAAGTGTATCTTTAAGGGTTGATTTGAGATAGACTTGAAGTCACATTTATTTTTTGATTTTAATTAAACCTTGCGACTAATTATCCCGTTGAATCGACAATATTGAATTGTTTTTACATTATTGAAATTACGCATGCTTGAAGCAGTCGAAGTGACGACCGACCTTAGTGGTCATTTGAAAAAATATTTTGGATTTTCTAAATTTAAGGGAGATCAAGAAGCCATTATTCGGAATATTCTAGAAGGCAAGGACACGTTTGTAATTATGCCCACAGGGGGCGGAAAATCAATGTGCTATCAACTTCCGGCAATCATCTCGAATGGTACAGCCATCATAGTTTCTCCATTAATTGCTTTGATGAAGAATCAAGTAGATTCTATTCGGAATTTTGGAGGCGATTATGGAATTGCGCATTTCCTTAATTCTTCCTTGAATAAGGCGGAGATAACACGCGTTCGGGAAGATATTACTAATGGGGTTACGAAACTCTTGTATGTTGCTCCAGAATCCTTAACCAAAGATGAAAACGTTCAGTTTTTCAGAGAAATCAATATCAGTTTCTTCGCGATCGATGAAGCGCATTGTATTTCGGAATGGGGTCATGATTTTAGACCTGAATACCGAAGACTTCGTTCCATCATAGAAGCAATTGGAACAGTTCCGATAATGGCATTAACTGCCACAGCAACACCCAAGGTTCAGCAAGACATCATGAAGAACCTCAACATGGTGGATGCTACATTTTACAAAAGTTCATTTAATCGTGAAAACTTATATTATGAAGTTCGACCGAAAAAAGATGTGGCCAAGGAGATTATCAAATTCATTAAACAACATCCCGGAAAATCGGGAATCATATACTGTCTAAGTCGTAAAAAGGTAGAAGAGATTGCAGAAACTTTAAATGTAAATGGCATCAAAGCCTTGCCTTATCACGCAGGTTTAGATGCTTCTACACGCGCCTCTCATCAAGATAAATTTTTGATGGAAGATGCCGATGTGATTGTTGCAACCATTGCATTTGGAATGGGAATCGATAAACCCGATGTGCGTTTTGTGATACACCACGAGATGCCGAAAAGTCTCGAAGGATATTACCAAGAAACTGGTCGTGCTGGTCGAGACGGTGGTGAAGGAATTTGTTTGTCTTTTTATAGTTTCGAAGACATTCAAAAACTCGAAAAGTTTCTTAAAAACAAACACGTTGCCGAACAAGAAATTGGTCAGCAGCTTCTTTCAGAAACTGTTGGGTATGCAGAAACTTCGATGTGTCGTAGAAAATACTTGCTTCATTATTTTGGGGAAGTATACGACGATAGTGGCTGCAATAACATGTGCGACAATTGCAGACATCCGAAAAAGAAGTTTGATGCCATGGAAGAAGTGAGCTTGGTACTCGATACTGTTTCTTCACTGAAAGGGAAATTCAAAGACAAGCATATCAATCATATTTTAACCGGAACTGTTGATTCCGCTATAAAATCATATAAACACGATCAGATTGAACTTTTTGGCAAAGGTTCTGAACATTCAACATTGTTTTGGAGTGGCGTTATTCGTCAAACGGTAGTGCAGGGCTTCCTCGAAAAGGAAATCGAAAATTACGGTACGTTGCACATGACAGCAGCGGGGACTGAATTTCTTGAAAAGCCATATTCAATCATGATTACCGAAGATCACGATTACAGTGATACGGATGGGGATGATGATATTTCGGCTGCTGGTGGACAAGGAGGATCGGCCGATGAAGTACTTTTCTCGATTTTGAAAGATCTAACGAAGAAAATTGCCAAGCGATTAAACATGCCTCCATACGTTATTTTTCAGGAGCAATCGCTTGTTGATATGACCATTCAATATCCTGTGAATATGGAGGAATTGAAGCAGATTGCGGGAGTTGGTGGTGGAAAAGCAGAAAAATACGGAGCCGAATACATCGAGATTATTTCTCAATACGTGCAAGACAATGAGATTGATCGTCCGCTGAATATGGTTGTAAAAAGCGTGGTCAATAAATCCACTCAGAAAGTATACATTATACAAAGTGTCGATCGAAAAATTACCTTGGAAGATATTGCTTCATCGAAAGGTCTGAAGATGAGCGACCTATTGGATGAGATGGAAGTGATTGTTCATTCGGGAACTCGACTTGACATAAGTTATTATATCGACGAAGTGATTGATGAGGAAATTCAGGATGAGATTATGGATTATTTCCGTTCGGCCGAAACCGATTCTATCAATGCTGCAATTGATGAATTAGGCGATGATGAAATTGGCGAGACAGAACTTCGCTTGATGCGAATACGGTTTATATCCGAAGTTGGAAATTGATTTACAGGGGCTTAGGCCCCTTTTTCTTTCGTAAATTTCTTGGAACAATAACGCAAGAATCATCTTATCTTTCCATTCAAATTCAAGCATGCGCATTCCCCGGCTCATAGTACTACTTTTTGGCCTTTTGTTGAGTTGCTCTTTGCATGCAACACACAACAGAGCAGGGGAAATTACATACCGTCATCTTGGTGGTTTTCAGTACGAAGCAACCATTATTACCTACACTAAATCCGATAGTCCTGCCGATAGACCCGATCTTGGTATAAGTTGGGGTGATGGCAGTGTGGATACCATTCCACGGATTAATGGCTTTGGCATGGGAGAATTGGTTGCCCCATCCGTTAAAATGAATCGATATGTTGGGGTCCATACGTATCCGGGTCCTTCAATTTATTTGATAAGTTTTGAAGACCCTAATCGAAATGGCGGATTGGTGAATATTCCCAATTCGGTGAATGTTCCGTTTTACGTTTCTACTCAACTTATTATTAATCCTTTTTTGGGTATAAATAATTCAGTTCAACTTTTGAATCCGCCCATTGACGAAGCCTGTCCAGGTCAAATATTCATTCACAATCCGGGTGCTTATGATCCTGACGGAGATAGTCTTTCGTATCGCCTATCGGTATGTTTGGGAGAAGGTGGACTAGACATCATAGGGTTTAATCAACCCCAAGCAAGTAATAATTTTACACTTGATCCTATCACTGGCGATTTAGTTTGGGATGCACCATTAATGAATGGAGTTGGTGAATATAATGTTGCTTTTATTGTTGAAGAATGGCGAAGAGGAATTCGCATTGGTTATGTAACACGCGATATGCAGATTAATGTTGTGCCTTGTAGCAATCAACCACCCGTTATTAATCCTATTCCCGATTTATGTGTAGATGCTGGCACATTGATTAATTTTCAAGTTCAGGCAAGTGATGCCGACAGTCCTGCTCAATCCATTACTTTGAGCGCTACTGGAGGGCCTTTTCTCTTTCCAGCTCCCAATAATGCTGAATTTGCTGGTGTAACACAATTGGGGAATGTGAGTCAGAATTTTACTTGGCAAACCAACTGCACGCATGTTCGCAAACAACCCTACCCGTTTAGTTTTAAAGTAATCGACAATGGGAATCCAAATCTTGCCGATTTCGAAAGTGTAAACATTCGAGTTGTTGCCCAAGCGCCTGAAAATCTTCAAGTCTCGGCTTTGGGTGCAACCATAAACTTGACTTGGAATCAAAGTCCATGTGAACAAGCTGTTGGATACGCAATTTACAGACGTTCGGGGTTTTATGGATTTACGCCATCTGCATGTGAAACAGGCGTTCCGAGTTATACCGGATATTCATTTTTGGCTAGCGTTCAGGGATTGTCAACATTGAATTATACTGACTTAAGCCAAATCCTTCCCGGAGCTTCTTATTGCTATATGGTTGTTGCACTTTTTAGTGATGGTGCCGAAAGTTATGCATCGAATGAGGCTTGTGTTCAGCTTCAAAAAGTGCTTCCCGTAATTACCAATGTGAGCATTCAAACAACAGCAAGTTCGGCAGGACAAATTTACATTGCATGGTCAAAACCAACAGCCATTGATACGGCGCAATATCCAGGTCCATATCGTTATGTAATTGAACGAGCACCCCTATTAAATGGGACAAACTTCAGCGTCATTGATTCACTCAACTCCATCAACGACACATTATATGTAGATAATTCAGTTGTGTTAAATACCAATGATAATGCTTGGACGTATCGAATATCCATGAAAAATGTGACGGAACAAGCGTATGCTTTAATGGGCAAGAGTGTTCCTGCTTCATCTATTTTCATTCAAGCCATAGGTAGCGACAACCAAATCAATTTACAGTGGGAAACATATGTTCCTTGGGATAACGACACGTTTTTTGTTTATCGCAAATCGGCATCTGCATTGGTTTTCGATTCCATTGGATACTGTATTCAAAACCGTTACAAAGATGTTGGACTTGCAAACGGGGTTGAATATTGCTATAAAATTCAATCGAAAGGAGCATACAGCGGAAATGGTTTTATAGATCCGATATTGAATTTCTCTCAAGAAGTTTGCTCAAGCGCTATCGACACCGAGCCACCTTGCCCGCCCAGAGCAATCGTGAATGCTGGATGTGATTCTCTGAAAAATGAAATAACTTGGGAGTTTCCTGCTTCCGATTCGTGTTATAGTGATGCCGTTCTGATCCGAATTTATTACTCTACGACAAGTACGGGCGATATGCAAGTATTAACCGAATTTCCAATTGGAACGCAAAACAATTATGTGCACATTTTAGAAAACTCTATTGCAGGTTGTTATGCTGTTGCGGCCATCGATTCATTTCAGAATGAGAGTATCCTTATTCGTTCTTGCGTTGATAACTGTCCGGTGTATGAATTGCCGAACACATTCTCGCCCAATCTTGATGGAGTGAACGATAAATTCAGACCTTTCCCTTATGCTTTCATTGCTTCAGTTCGATTTGATGTTTTCAATCGCTGGGGAAATAAATTGTTTAGCACAACCAATCCAGATATTTTGTGGGATGGGAATGATGCTTCGAACGGAAATAAGTTACCCGACGGAGTATATTTCTATGTGTGTGAAGTAGAAGAAATTCGATTAGATAGCAATGTTATTCGGACATTAAAAGGCACAATATCATTGTTTGGAAACAACTCAAAAAACGGCAATTAACTATGTTTACAGGAATCGTAGAAACCATTGGTATTATTGAAGAACGTTTAAACGATGGGATGAATTCCTCATTCAAAATTCGCAGTTCTTTTACCCATGAATTGAAAGTGGATCAAAGCGTTTCACATAACGGTGTGTGCTTAACTGTTACTTCGATAGAAGGTGATTCCTATTGGGTAACCGCTATTTACGAAACCCTTCAAAAATCGAATTTATCGAATTGGGAAGCTGGCGTCAAAGTGAATTTAGAACGATGCATCCAATGGAATGGTCGACTTGATGGACACATTGTTCAAGGGCATGTAGACACAACCGCCGTTTTAGATTCGCTTGTTGATGAACATGGAAGTTGGCGATTAGGATTTTCGTATGAGAAGAATCGCGAACATATTACCGTTGAGAAAGGCTCTGTGTGTATTAGTGGAGTAAGTTTAACCGTAATCAACAGTTTGGATAGTTCGTTTGAAGTGGCTATTATTCCTTATACTTGGGAACACACCAATTTTCATCAATTAAAAATAGGCGACCGAGTAAATATAGAATTTGATATTCTGGGGAAATACATTGCGAAACTCTATGCTCAAGATAAGGGAATGTAATTCTATCGAATTGCTTTGCCTTTTTTTAATTTAAAAATTTAAACATTAAAGTCATTTACTTGTTGAACACTCGAATCAAGGAAAATCTACCTTTTTCGAGGTTATTACATTAGAGTTTAACAAATTATGACTTCAAAATATTCGATTAAAGATTTAGAGCGCTTAAGCGGAATTAAAGCACATACTATTCGCATTTGGGAGCAACGATACAATTTGCTAAACCCAAATAGAACAGATACAAATATTCGTTTGTACAACGACCAGGAGTTGATGGTCCTTTTAAATATTTCACTTCTCATAAAACATGGAGGGAAAATTTCGCATATAGCGAAGTTGAAAAATGAAGAAATCGTTGAGCGGATTCAAGAGATGGTTCAGCAGCCAAAAAGCACCGATGAGTTTTTTGATGCTCAAACCGATAGTTTAATAAAAGCAATGCTTGAACTTAACGAGGATCATTTTGAAAAAGTAATAAGCACAAGTGCTCTCAAATATGGATTTGAGCAAACGATGTTGAATATTCTGATTCCATTTTTACAGAAGGTTGGTATAATGTGGCGAGTTGGAGAATCAAATGTTTTTCAAGAACATTTTATTACCAACCTTATTCGTAAAAAAATATTGGTAGCAGTGGATGCTTATTCAGGAAACACCAATCCAGGTGCTGATGAATATTTATTGTATTTACCTGATGGGGAATTGCATGAAATTGGTTTGCTTTTTTCTAAATACATATTGAAAGTTAGAGGCAAAAGAGTTATTTATTTGGGGCAAATGGTTCCGATGGTAGACGTGATAACCTATTGCGAAAAATATAAGCCTAAATATGTACTTACATTTTTTACTGCGGCATATTCAGTAGACTCTATTTATGAGTATTTGGATAAGCTGAATTCGCAAATTGGAGAAACTAAAATCTTGCTGGCTGGCTCTCAAACACGTGATGTTACCATTCGATGGAAAAATGTTACACTGCTTAGTTCGGTTCATGACTTAATACAAGTAGCTGAGAAATCTAAGTTTTAGATTAAGAAGTTTAACTGATACGCCCAATGATCAAAGATGATCTTGGGCGTTTTTTATTGGATAGCATTGCTGTTTTTAATTGTCCTATAGTGTAACAGCGAATTTTATTTTGTTTAATCTTTAATTTTATTTGTTAAACAAATATTGTTTAATATATTTGCACGAACATTAAACAATAATTCACATGTCAGCAATTGAATTCAATACTGCAGTTATTAATTTGAGTAAGCCACTTAAATATTTTGCGTTAAACCTGACTTCGAATGATGAAGAGGCGAAAGATTTATTGCAAGAAACAATGCTTAAGGCAATTAGCAACAGTCATCGTTTTGCTGACAACACTAATCTAAAAGCATGGTTGTATACAATCATGAAGAATATTTTCATCAACAATTACCGTCGAAATGTAAAATCGAACACGGTTATTGATTCATCGAAAGATTTATTCTTAATCAATATCCCACAACAAACTCAGAGTACTTCGCCTGAATCAAAATATTCGGAAGGGGAGATTTTGAAGAAAATTGCTCTGCTTCAAGATGAGTTTCGTATTCCATTTACTATGTATTTCGAAGGATACAAATACAAGGAAATTGGTGATTATCTTGACCTACCAATCGGAACTGTTAAAAGCAGAATATTCCTAGCTCGCCGACAACTCATGGCCATGTTAAAAGGATACAACAACTAATTTATTTATAAGAATTCCTTAAATTGATCCGCTATTTAGGAACAATGGATTTGTATACAAAGGTCAGTATTGATTGCAGCAAGATAACTACGCATAAGTACAGTACCTCGTTTACGCTAGGCATTCGTTCTCTTGCTTCAAAATTTCACGATCCTGTCTACTCAATTTATGGTTTTGTTCGTTTTGCCGACGAAATTGTAGATACTTTTAATCGTGATGATGCTGCGGAACTACTCGAAGAATTTAAGCGCGACACCTTTTTAGCCATCCGTCGAGGAATTAGCTTAAACCCCATTCTTAATAGCTTTCAACACGTTGTAAATACTTACAACATCGAAGACGAACTTATTGAAACTTTCCTTCATAGTATGGAAATGGATTTGAGCGATCGCGAATACGACCAACAAACCTATGAAACCTATATTTTAGGTTCGGCCGAAGTAGTTGGCTTGATGTGTTTACGCGTTTTTTGCGAAGGAAACGATGCCCAATACCAAGAACTAAAAAAACCGGCAATGCAACTTGGTTCTGCATTTCAGAAGATAAATTTCCTTCGCGATATCAAGAATGATTACTTAACACTAGGACGCGTCTACTTTCCAAACCTCAACATCAAAGAGTTTGATTCTTCAAGCAAAAAAGCAATTGAGGCCGATATATTATCCGATTTCAACGCAGGCTTAGCTGGGATTAAAGCGCTTCCCAAAGGAGCTCGTCTTGGAGTTTACATTGCCTACGTTTATTACTTAAACTTATTGAAAAAAATTACGCAGACTTCTCCTTCCGAGATTTTAGAAAAGCGAATTCGAGTGAGAAATTCCTACAAATACTTCCTCATAATTCGCTCATATCTCCAACACTCATTCAATAGTATTTGAACATTCTAATCGCTTTTCAGTTCTATATACCATGCATCCATCCTTGAACCTACATGTAACAATCGATTCCAATTCGGGATTCTGCTTTGGGGTGGTGTATGCCATCGAAATAGCTCAAGACATGTTGGATGAGCATGGGTATTTATATTGTTTGGGCGATATCGTTCACAACGACGAAGAAGTAAATCGATTAAAATCAAAGGGTCTTCGTATTATTGACCATGATACATTTCGTGAATTAAAAAACGAGCGCGTGCTCATTCGCGCTCATGGCGAACCTCCCTCAACCTATCAAACAGCCATTGAAAATAACATCACTCTTATTGATGCTACATGTCCTGTTGTTTTAAAACTTCAAAATCGCATTCGTGGTTCGTTCGATAAAAATGAAACCATTTTCCTCATGGGAAAAAAAGGGCATGCGGAAGTAACTGGTTTGATGGGTCAAATAAATAACGAAGGCATTGTTTTTTCGGACATTTCGGAATTGGAAGGACAAAGTTTACCAGAGGAAATTACGCTTTACACCCAAACAACGAAAAGCAAACAGAAATTCCGCGAAACCCGCGAGGCTCTTGAAGCAAAGGGAATAAAAGTAAATGCACACGATACAATTTGCAGCCAGGTAAGTGACCGAGATGTTGAACTTCGTGCATTTGCTAAATCGTACGATAAAATTCTATTTGTGGGTGGAACAAAATCGTCGAATGGAATGGTGTTATACAATGTCTGTAAAGATCAGAACCCACAAACTTTCTTCATTAGTCGTGTGGATGAAATTGACTTCAGTTGGTTCGAATCGGGAAACACTGTAGGAATATGCGGGGCTACCTCAACGCCCATGTGGCTGATGGAAGACGTGCAAAAAGCTCTTCAATCTAAATAAGATGCGTATTGAACTTTCTACGCGCATTGAAAATAGAACAATCGTTAACACTTTCCAAAAATTCGACGAAGCTCTTTTTCTAAAGCTTGCTCCTCCCCTGCCCGTTTCCAAATTAATCCGATTTGATGGTTGCAAGACCAACGACGTTGTTGCATTAAAAATTAGAATCTTCTTTACGTGGCATCTTTGGGAAAGTCTGATTGTTTCAAATGAGGACACAGTAAACGAAATCAATTTTGTTGACAAAGGAACTACACTCCCTTTCTTTCTGAGTTCTTGGGAACATCGGCACAGAATTGTTCAAGAAAAAAACGATGTGCTCATCATTGACGATATCGAGTTTTTTGCACATAATAAAGTGCTCACCTTGCTTTCTTACCCTATTTTGTATTTGATGTTTGCCATACGCAAACCCATTTACCGCAAGGAACTCTAACTAGATTTTATAACAGATTCCAATATTCATAAAACCGAACGGTCCTTTGCCGAGTTCGAGCACACCTCCTATACGGTATTTTGTATACATTCGAACTCCCAAATAAATGCCAACATCAGTAACTGGCTTGAAACTGGAGCTTCCTGCAATAAGTGTTTTATCTTTTCTAGAATTCATTCCTCCCCATAAAGTAGCATAAATATCAACTGTTTGAGGATTGACATTTATAGGCGTTTTTGCTCTGATGAAATCGCTGAAGTGTAATCCAAAACGACCGCCATAGTAATAGTAATTTGCATCAACTGCAAAAGTGCCAATATCTTTTACTGTATTTTGATACCATCCTCCATAAATACCTGCACTAAAATCGTTGTTGATTCCATAATCAGCACCTAAAAAAACAGGGGTTTTTTGGGACACGAAATTTCTATTTCGAAAAGCTCCAGTACTGGTTTTTAAATCGATTAAAACAATACCTTCTTCAAACGCTTCTGCATGTTTGTTCTGAGCAAAAGTTGCTGTGTTTGAAATTAGCAAACAGCAAAAAAGAGAGAGTATATGGAATCGTTTCATTAAGCCTTTTTTTGAATACTTATTTGAAGTTCGTTCAGTTGAGCAGGATTAATTTGAGAAGGAGAATCAATCATCATATCGCGGCCCGAATTGTTTTTGGGGAATGCGATGAAATCACGAATAGATTCTGCTCCACCAAATATAGAACAAAGTCGATCGAATCCTAAGGCAATTCCACCATGTGGTGGTGCTCCAAATTCGAAAGCGTTCATTAAAAATCCGAACTGATCTTGTGCGTCTTCATCACTAAATCCAAGCAATGTAAACATTTGCTTCTGAAGAGATTTATCAAATATACGAATCGATCCACCTCCAACTTCCACTCCATTAATGACTAAGTCGTATGCATTGGCGCGCACTTTTCCTGGTTCATTTTCGAGTAATGCAAAATCTTCGGGTTTAGGCGATGTAAAGGGATGATGCATGGCATGATAACGTTCATTTTCTTCGTCCCATTCGAGTAGAGGAAAGTCAACAACCCAAAGTGGAGCAAAGGTATCTTTGGGTCTAAGTCCCATGCGATTTCCCATTTCAAGACGAAGTTCGCTCAATGCTTTTTGCATGCGTGTTTTTGCACCGGCAAGGATTAAAATCAAATCGCCTTGCTTGGCATTGGCCTGATTACAAAAAGCACGAAGCTGCTCTTCCGTGAAAAATTTATCGGCGGATGATTTAACAGTTCCATCCAAATTCATTCGAATGTAAATAAGTCCGCCTGCGCCAATTTGCGGTCTTTTCACCCAATCGGTAAGTTCATCAATTTGCTTGCGACTGTATTCCGAACATCCATCTGCAACAATACCAGCAACATATTCGGCTTGATCGAAAACAACAAAACCTGAATTCCGAGTTGCACTCGTGAAATCACAAATCTTCATTCCATAACGAATATCGGGTTTATCGTTGCCATAAAATTCCATCGCATCAGCATAGGTCATGCGCGGAAAATCTTCGAAACTGATATTTTTTACACTTATGAATAATTGACGAACGAGGCCTTCAAATATTTGAAGAATATCTTCCTGTTCAACAAAGGAAAGTTCGCAATCGATTTGTGTGAATTCCGGTTGACGGTCGGCACGTAAATCTTCATCGCGGAAGCATTTTACAATTTGAAAATACCGATCAAAACCAGCAACCATCAATATTTGCTTAAATGTTTGCGGACTTTGAGGCAGGGCATAAAATTCTCCTGGATTCATTCGCGAAGGCACCACAAAATCGCGGGCTCCTTCGGGTGTTGATTTAATTAAAACCGGAGTTTCAACTTCCAGGAATCCAGCCTGATCGAGGTAATTACGGATTTCTTTCGCCAAGTTATGACGAAGCTCCATGTTTTTACGAACTACATTCCTACGCAAGTCGAGGTAGCGGTACTTCATGCGTAAATCATCGCCACCATCGGTATCGTCTTCAATTGTAAAAGGTGGGGTTTTGGCAGCATTTAGGATTTCAAATTCCAACACACGAATTTCAATATCACCAGTTGGGATATTCGAATTTTTACTTGAGCGTTCGCGAACTTCACCTTTAGCACGCAATACAAATTCACGTCCCAATTTACGCGCTCTTTCACAAAGTGCAGCATCATCATCCATATTGAAAACAAGCTGCGTAATCCCAAAACGATCGCGTAAATCGATGAATGTCATCCCGCCTAAATCGCGTGATTTGGCAACCCAACCACAAAGTTCAACAGGTTTACCAATTTCAGATGAGCGAATTTCTCCGCAAGTGTGAGTTCTAAGCATAATTCAGATTGAAAACACAAAGTGTTGATTCGCTGCGAAGGTAATATCTACAGCGGTTAAATAAATTCGTTCTGCCTTCAATTTTTTAACAGTTAATAATCTTATATATTCTATTGTGAATTGCTTTTTTCATTGTTTATTAATGTGAAATGTCAATTCGAATGGTACATTTACCAATCCCAAAACGACTAATTATGGCAAGAAGAAACGAACAACCAGCTTGTGAAAACTGCTCTAATAGAATGCGTTCCGTTTTTTGTGATTTACATGGAGAAGAATTAGAATCGCTGAATGAAAGCAAAGGTTGCGGAGATTATAAAAAAGGACAAATTATTTTCAATGCGGGCGCTTATCCACATGGACTTTATTGCGTGAACGAAGGAAAAATTAAAATTTATCGCGTTGGTGACGAAGGGAAAGAGCAAATTATTCGGCTTGCAAAAGGAGGGGATATTTTAGGTTATCGCGCACTTTTAAGTGGAGATAAATACTCCTCAACTGCCATGGCGATTGATGATTGTAAAATTTGTTTTATTCCTCAATCTTCTTTCCTAAAATTATTGGAAGGAAATGGCATGTTGTCGATGCAGCTCATGAAATTGCTTTCAAACGATTTGAAAGAAGCAGAGCACCGCATAACTGATTTAGCTCAAAAGCCTGTTCGAGAGCGAGTAGCAGAAGCTTTGCTTTATTTGAAACACACCTATGGTTACGAACAAGATGGCGTTACCCTTGATGTTACATTAAGTAGAGAAGATATCGCCAACATAGTAGGTACAGCCACCGAAACTACAATTCGATTATTAAGTGAGTTGAAACATGATCAAGTTATTGGTTTGAATGGCAAGCACATTTCTATCTTGGATCATAAGCAATTACTTAAAGTGGCCAATATTTACGATTGATTTTAAATTAATTGCATTTGTTTGAACATCATTGATAAATTTGCGTTTCTAATTGCCATCCTTTTGGAAAATCAATTTTGATGAAACGCATACTCATAGTAACATCAATTCTTTTATTGGTCATTGCTGCTGTATCTTTATCTGGTAAAGAAAGCCAGCCAGAAGTAGATTCAATCAAAGCGAAGCATTTAAAAGCATTGCTTGATATGCACACGCGAAACCTTGACACTACGGCAATTTTTTTACCGGCAAGTCGCTGCAAGGGATGTCATGGGCACGACCCACTTGGCAATGCAAATGTTACCTTGGATGGAATCGATATCAACCTTTTCGATGATTGGGAGACTTCCATGATGGGATTAGCAGGTGTAGATCCTTTGTGGAAAGCGAAGGTTCGCCACGAAGTAATGACAAACCCCGAACATGCTACTGAACTTCAGAATTTATGTACATCGTGCCATGCTCCTATGGGACATTACGCTGCTTTTTACAAAGGAGCGGATCATTATACACTCGAAGATTTGCAAAATGATTCCTTGGGCTTATCGGGAGTTGGCTGTTTGGGTTGTCACTCAATCGGTCAAGATGGTTTAGGAAATCGTTTTAGTGGTGATATTCCATTCGACACAAATCGTGTTGCATACGGTCCTTTCACAAATCCTATGGTGGGCCCCATGCAGCTTTACATCAATATAAAACCAACTTACAGCGACCATGTGAGTCAAGGACGTTTTTGTTCTCCATGTCATACGTTAATATCGAATTCTGTCGATTTAGAAGGAAACCCAACAGGAAATAGCTTTGTAGAACAAGCAACCTTCCACGAATGGCTCAATTCTTCCTATCCAGCTCAAGGCACAACATGCCAAACATGTCACATGCCTGAAATCGAAGATCCCGTGAAAATTGCAAATGGTTACACTGCTTTACAAGGTCGAAGTCCTTTCAATCTTCACACGTTTGCAGGAGCCAATAGTTTCATGGTCGATTTAATTAAGCGAAATAAAACGGCTTTAGGAGTCAATGCAAACGATGCAAATTTTGATTCAACATTAGCAGCTATTACAAGAAATCTACGTTACAACACCTTAAATGCCGAACTCTCTTTTCCAGAAATTGCAAATGATAGTTTGAGTTTTGAATTGATGCTTACCAATAAATCGGGTCATAAATTCCCAAGTGGTTATCCTTCTCGTCGAGCATTCGTTGAATTTAAAGTAACCACTGAAACCGGCGAAAATATTTTTACTTCAGGAAGTTTTGGAAGCGATGGAGAAATTATAAATTATGGCGGGGTGGTTGAGCCGCATCACGATGTTATTCGATCAGAAAATCAGGTTCAGATTTATGAAATGAATATGGGAGATGTGAATGGTAATTTCACTACAGTTCTCGAACGCGGGAATATGTATTTGAAAGACAACCGTTTACCACCATTGGGTTTTACAAACCAACATGCTTCTTACGATACAATGCGTGTGGTTGGCGATGCTGAAAACGATTTAGATTTTAATCGCAATGGTGCAACGCAAGGAACCGGAAAGGACATTGTTCATTATAAAATTGGACTCAATGGATATTCGGGTCCATTGAATGTTACAGCCAAAGTGTATTATCAAACCGTTCCTCCTGAATGGCTTTCTGAGATGCGTTTGTTAGATGCGCCAGAGATTTCGAATTTCTTGACCATGTTTGATGCTTCAGAAAATACTCCAGTCTTAGTTGCGGGAGATAGTTTGCTGAATATCTCAAATCCGTTAAGTACCGATGCACTGCGAGTGAAATCGCCTGTTTTTTATCCAAATCCAGTTATGGTTAATTCGGGGTTGAATATGCAATTCACAAACAAGCCCGATTCCATGAAACTTTTCTCTATAGCTGGACAAGAAATGCCCGTTTCATGGAGAAGAACTGGTACAAATCTATGGCACATAAATTTGCCAAGCGTATCGGGAGTTTATATTTTGCAGGTTGAATCTCAAGGTAAGTTATACAACCATCGAATTTTATTGGATAATCAGTAAATTATTCTAAATTTTTCCGCACATTTGTAATTCACAATACCATCACAAATAAATTTTTTATGAAAAAAAATCTACTCGGCTTTACGACTATTTTACTAGTTTTTTTATTGGGGAACGGTAATCTTAATGCTCAATTCCAGTTCGATAATGCTAATTCAAGATTAACTACAGCCGCTTTTAATAGTGGTTGTCCAACAACAATCGTTGATTGGAACAACGATGGTTTAGATGATATCATTCGCTTAAAAAACGGAAAATCTGTTTATGTTGAGATTCAGAAAACCAATCAAACATTCGAAACACGTTATTTCGGTGACTTTAGTGGTTCTAATGGATGGGCTTGGGCAATGTGTGTTGCCGATTTTGACCATAATGGCTATGCAGACATTGTTGGAGGTGCTGGATCTTCATGTAAAGTAATGATGATTAATAATGACGGTATTACCGGAACTTTATTGACTCTAGATGGCAATTATTTTGTTCAAAATTGCACAATTGCTGATTTTAACAATGATGGTTGGGAAGATCTTTTTGCTTGTGATGATAATGGTCCTTCCCGTATTTATATCAATGATGGAGCTGGTAATTTACTCCCTTCAACAACCACAATCAATTTTACTCTTAATCCAGGAAATATAGGTGGCGACCCACGGGA
>JBIPLZ010000415.1:0-4822 GCA_044369395.1 Flavobacteriales bacterium
GCTTACTTAGATTATAAGGCGTCCTGCCCCTCCTCTTCGCCCTCAGCCGTACCCAGAGATCCCAGCTTTTTCCTGGTCGTCTTCGCCTGGTCGTGACCCGACCGCGAAGCGGTCGGCGCGAAATTTTTCCGCTATGGTGCGACCATGACCAGAAAGCAGGCGTCGGACGACCGCGCGCCCTCGACCAGTTCCAGCTTCCAGCTGCCCTGCGACGAGGCGCCGGTCGCACGGCGCGTCGTGCGACACGCGCACTTGTGCACGCTCTTAATCGTCATCGTCGTCCTCCTCCTCCGCCTCCGCCTCGTCGAGCTCATCCTCGCTACCGCTCTCGCACTCCCACTCGAACCGGGCGCGCTTGTTCCCGGGGCTCACAACCACGGGCACCTCCGCCGCTGCCGAGCTCGCCGAGCTAGATGAACTGCTGCTGCTGCTGCTGCTGCTGCTGCTGCTGCTGCTGCTGCTACTGCTGCTGCTGCTGCTGCTGCTTTCGCCGCCGCCGCTGCTCCGCGCCGCCGCCGCTGCCGCCGCCGCCGCCGCCGCCGCCGCCGCCGCCGCCGCCACTGCCTGCGCGCGAAGTTTCTCAAAGCCGCTCGGTTGCGCCGCGCTGCCTGCTCCTGCGCCACCCATGCCGCCGACAGCGCCCGCGCCCGCACCTGCGCCTGCGCTCTTGCTGCGGGCCGCGCTGCGAAAGGCCTCAAGCGTGTCGAGCTTGTGCGCATACGGCAAGGGCCCGAAGGTGTCGTCGTAGAAGAGGATCTCCTCGTCCGAGTCGGCCTCGTCGAAGTCGTGCTCGACGCCTTGCGCAAGCGTGATGGGCGGCAAGTGGCTGCGCGGCGCCGTGCGGCGCCGCACATAGCTCGGCTTGCGGCGCTTCTGCTCAGTGATGAGCTGGCGCGCCATGCCGAAGCGCTCCGCGCGCGACACCTCCAACAAGTTGCGCTTCGGAGTGACCGTGCCCGTCATGTCGGAGCCGACGCGTTCGGCAAGCGCCGAGGCTGGCTGCGCGCCGCACACAGCACGCGTCACGGCGAGCGCGACCTGCAGGCTTTCGCGGTTGTGGTACGTCAGCACGACGAGGGTGTTGTTCACGTTCGGCTTAGGCGCTGCTGTGCGCGTAGTCTCTGTGCTGAGCCCGTTCCAGAGCTGCTCGAAGCGCATGGTGCTCGATGGGTCGATGCAGCTCTCGTACGTCGCCTCTGCAACGGGCGCTTTGTCGACGTTGATGGCCTCAGCGCTCGCGCCCGAGCCCGCGCCCGAGCCCGCGCCCGTGCCCGCGCCCGAGCCTGCGCCCGCACCTGAGCCCGCACCTGAGCCTGCACCTGCACCTGCGGCCGCGCCAGGGGAGCTCGCCGCAGGCATGCGCGATGCCGCTGGCGCCGGGCCTGCAGCGCGGATGCGCTGGTATAAGACGGAGCGCACGAAGTCCCCCCAAGGCAGGGGAGCCTCGACGGGAGTTACAGGCACGGCGAGCCCGCTTACACCGGCCATGGGCGGCACAGCGAAGTCCGCGTCGCGAGCGTCAGCGTCAACGTCGATAGCGGCGCCGCTCTCGGCGACGGCGCTGGCGAGCGCAAGCTTGCGCTTTTCGTCGCTGAGCTTGAGGCTGATGTCGCCCGCGAGCGCGTTGATGAGGCGCTCGCCGGCGGCCACGCGCGCATCCTGCCGCGTGATGATGCGCCTGGCCGCAACCTGACCGAGCCGCGTGTGCAGGCTGCGGCGCTCGGACTCGTCCAGCATGATGCTCGCGTGCGTAGCAGGGTGCAGAAGCGCTGCAGCGCACGCACCTGCTGACATCTTGTTCGCGAGGCGCCGCTCAACACTGGCGCGCAGCTGGCGCGCCACAGTCTTGGCGACGGGGTGGCAGCTCATCCTCGACTCCTCCATGTCCGCACGGTCGAAGCGGTCAAGATCGTCCATGAGCTTGTCGATGGCGCCCATCACAAAGGGCATCGTCGCGAATCGCGAGGTCTCAAAGAAGATGACAAAGTCGCGCATCTTGCTGAGCACCTCGCAGCTGTCAGCGAGCGCAGAGCGGCCGATCTCGCCCTTCTGCGCCGCTTTCTCCAGCCGCCGCGCGACCTCGTCAAAGCGCAGCCGCGAGAACCTCTTCTCGAACTTGAGGTCCTTCACGTCGATCGCGTTGAAGGCCGGGGCAAGGTCTCGCACGCCGTCCATCATGTCGGCGTTGCCGTGCCAGCGCGTCTTGCCCGGCAGCTTCACCTTGCGGTAGTGCAGCTTGAGCTTCCGGCACGCAGCACGCAGCACAGCCTTGCGCATCGTCGAGCGCTTACCGAATGTGACGGCCATGAAGCGCGAGTCCGCCACAATGTCGACAAACTCCTGCAGCAGCATATTCTTCGCCTGGCCCTTGTCGTTCACCTCGAAGATGTCACCTAGGCAGAGCTCGGCCGTGTGGCAGTGGCAGAAGCGGGTTAGCCAGTCCTCGATTGTGGCTTTCGCCTCAGCACTCAGCAGCGGATGCGTCTTCGCGCTGACAAGCTCCGCGAGCAGGCGCGAAGCGGTGGTCACGTTCGAGGCGTTGTCCGTCGTGGCGCCTCCAATCATGTGCTGCGGCACGCGGAAGGGCGGGTGCGTCTGCTTGCCCGTAAACACGAGCGTGTCCGCTCGCCACGTCTCGCGGATGCTTGGCTCACGCGCGCGCTCGGCAAGTTCAACGCGCTTGCGCGTCTCCTCCCATGGCCTCCTCGCGCCAACCGAGCTGCTGGCGCCGGCCTTGGCGCTGAAGAGGCCCACAACTGGCGCCTTGGAGCTGCTTGAGCTCGAGCTTGCGCTTCCGCCTGCGCCTGCGCCTGCAGCTTTTTTCGCCGCAGCCGCCGCAGCCGCTCCCTCCGACACGACGGGCATCTTGCGAACTGGCGGCTGCACACACTGGAAGGGGTTGGCGAAGACGTCGAAGAGGTTGTCAGCGATTTTCGCCCCCGAGTGGTCATCTGGAAGGTACCGCACGGCCAGCACCGACTCCGTCATCTGGAAGCTCTCGTTCACGTAGGACACAGTGATGCAGTTGTAGCCGTCCTGGTCGCGCGAAAACGAGGCCGACCACGGGTCGAACGTGGTGCTCAGCAGGTAGGAGGAGAGAGCCTCGTGGCCCAGGTAGGCGCGCTCGCGCAGCAGCTTGCCGAGTGCTGCGTCGGCCGCGAGGTGCACCTCCGCGTCGGCCGTGAGCGTGATGAGCTGGCGCGAGGGCATGTGCTCGTAAAGCTCCGGCGCCAGCGCCGACACCAGCTCGCCAGCAAGCGCCCCGACGCCCTGGTTCATGGCGATGCCCGCGCCGAGGCACCCGCGAGCAATCGCCTTTGCAAGGAAAGCCTTCTTCTCGTTCGTGCGCATGGGAGCCAGCGCCAGCGTCGACCCGCCCGCGCGGCCTGTGGCCGCCGCCGCGCTCGCCCACGCCGCCAGGGCTTGCGGCGTCGCGCTGGCCGCCTCCATCTGCATCACGGCTTTCTTCACGCGTCCGGCGGTCTCGCGGTGGAACTTGGCGAGGAAGGCGTACGGCGCGGCCTCGGAGTGCCGCGACATGACGTGCGTGTAGGCAGCGTGGCAGCCCGACTTGGTCGGACCGTCGTTAACGCCGCCGCCGCCGCAGCCCGTAACAAGGCACGAGTAGCGGTCGCGGTCGCGCCGCACGACGCTGGCGCCTGCGGCCCAGAGGTCGACGCCTTCTGAGTCGCCGCCGGCGCTGGCCGCCTTCTCTATCACAATGGAGGTCACCGCCTCGCGCGCGTCGTGGCTGAGCTCTGCGATCTGCACGACGCGCGTAGCCTTTCCTGCCTGTGGCACCGGCGCCGGTGCCGCAGACGTTTCCGCACTCGAGTGCAGCGAGGTGCCCGCCGCGCCCCTCGCAGCGGCCGCAGCGGCGGCGCCGGCCGCCCCCTTGAAATGAGGAGGCAGTCGCGGCGCTGCCTGTGCGCTCGCTCCGAAGAAGCTCATGCTGAGGGCGCGCGCGGAGCGCGCGCGAAAATTTTTTCAATGACCACGACCAGATTTGGCGTCTTCCGGGTCAGACCAGACACCTCTTCGACCACTCTCTACTCGATAGCGTCCGTCAGCGACCGACCAAACCAGGTGGGCGACGGTCTGCAGAGCTGACAAGTCTGGCTGCGGCGACGTGGCAACAAGAACGCAGCGCTCAAGCAGCAGGATGACGGCGACAACGGCGAGCAGCCTCGCGGGCTCCGCGCTTCGCGGCGCGTCGCTGCTGGTTCTGCTGGCGCTGCTTGCGGCGCGCGCGGCGCCGAGCGTGGACGACGACGGCTCGCCCATCGAGTGGATCGCCGGCGGCGACCCGGCGGCGCCGCGCGCAGCCGACGCCGCCGCCGCCGCCGCGGCGCTTGCGCAGCTGAACGAGGCGACCTTCGACGACTTCCTCGACGCGGAGGCCGACGCCGGGCGGCCCGTGCTCGTCGAGTTCTTCGCGCCCTGGTGCGGCACGTGCAAGATGGTGGCGCCCGAGTTCGCGCGCGCCGCTGAGCTGGCGCGCGCGCGCGCGCTTCCCGTCACGCTCGCGGCCGTCGACGTGGACGAGAGCCGCGCGCTGGCCGAGCGTTTCGAGGTGACGACCTACCCGACCTTCCTGCTCTTCCGCGCGGAGGCGCGCGCGGGCGCGCCGCCGCAGGCCTTCCCCATGCTGGCCGTCGGCGAGGCCTACGTGGCGGGCCTCGGCAAGATGCTCGGCCTCGGCGCGGCGGCGGACATCTCGCCGGCCAAGGTCTTCGGCGCGGGCGCGGACGCGCTGCAGCTGGCCAGCTGGCTCTTCTGGCGCGGCGCGCACGAGGGCAAGGTCGCCACGACGCTCGTGCTC
>JBIPLZ010000196.1:0-4813 GCA_044369395.1 Flavobacteriales bacterium
CAACTCAGATAAAATTGAACTTGGTAGACACTTGTTTTACGATCCCATTTTATCGAGAGACAGCACCATTTCGTGTTCGAGTTGTCATTCGCAATTCACAGCTTTTACGCATGTAGACCATGATTTGAGTCACGGCATTGAGGACCGAATTGGATTTCGGAATGCTCCGGCGGTGATGAACCTGGCTTGGCAAAAATCCTTTATGTGGGATGGAGCAATTAACCACCTCGATATGCAATCGCTGGCTCCAATTGAAAATCCAGATGAAATGGATGAACAGTTTGATCGAGTTATTAAGAAGTTAAATGCAAACACGAAATATAAAACCTTATTTAAGAATGCTTTTGGAGATGAGCGTGTAACAGGCGAAAAAACACTTAAAGCCATTGCTCAATTCATGTTAACGATTGTTAGTGCGAATTCGCTTTACGATAAAATGTTGCGTAAAGAAATCTCCTTCAACACCCAACAAGAAAATGGATACCGATTGTTTAGGAGTCATTGTACTTCGTGTCACACAGAACCGCTTTTCACCAATGGGGAATTTGAGAACAATGGATTGCGAATAGATACTTCGCTAATGGATTTTGGTCGAATGCGGGTTACTCAAAACGCCAAAGACTCATTAAAATTTAAAGTGCCCACCTTACGAAACATCGAATTCTCCTATCCATACATGCACGATGGTCGATTTAAAAAACTCTCGGAAGTCATAAATCATTATGTTTCGGGCATTCAGCAAGGACCAACACTTTCAAAAAATCTGCAAAAGAAAATCGAATTAACATCCAACGAAAAAGTTGATTTAACAGCATTTTTACTCACGTTAACCGATCGGGAATTTCTATTCAATCAAAAATATTCTTATCCCAAATAAACCTTTTTACTCAAATTCGCTCTTCATACCCAGCTTATTAAATTACACACAAATGAAAAATCAGATACTTGTTTTAATTGCTTCAATACTAAGCATTTCATTAAATGCACAAAGTCCTGCTATTACTTCTTGGCTACAAAATACCACTGGAATTATGGGTAGACATTATGTGGCTGGGAATTCCACACCCATAAACGACAATGTATTAGCGAATGTGCAAACGGTTCAATATTCTGCCAATTGGGTGTATGTTTCCACAAAGGGAATTCCGGCATATATCACGGGTCCATTTCAAGATGGTAATCCATCTTTGGCAACGAACCAAAATGCGATTTTTAAAATCTCCCTAAATCCCGTTCAAAATATGGCAACTCCAACAAATACAACGGGAGGAAACATTGGTATTTTCATTAACGGTGTGGCATTATTCGATTACCGAGATGGCGTTTCTTGGAATGCTGCAAACAATGCTTTAGCGGGCGGACCTTTAGGTGGAATGGGTAATAATGTTTGGAACCGCGATGCCGTTGTGGGCGAACGTTTGGGATTCGATTGTGCAAAAGCGCATCCTGCGATGGGTAACTATCATCACCACCAAAATCCAAGTGCGTTTAACCTCGATTTGGATGTGATTTCGAATGTCTGCGATTTATATGCTTCAGATGGATTGTATGTTATTGATAGCACACAACATTCTCCACTCATAGGTTATGCGTATGATGGATTCCCAATTTATGGGGCGTATGGTTATAAAAACACCGATGGAACTGGCGGAATTGTTCGCATTAAATCGAGCTATACGTTAAGAAACATAACCACACGAACAACTAATGCTGCGGGCGCAACAGTCACTGCGGGTCCCATTGTAAGCACAACATATCCACTGGGATATTTCCGTGAAGATTATCAATACAACCCAACTTCTGCTTCGACTCCCGATTACCTCGACGAACATAATGGTCGCTATTGTGTAACTCCCGAATATCCGGGTGGAATCTATTGCTACTTTGCCACGGTGAATGAAAATTGGAATTCGGCTTATCCATACATTGTTGGACCTACATTTTACGGAACTAGAACTGCTGCAAAAGTAACTTCCATCACCGAAACAGTTCAAACCTATACACCCAATGTTACGCAAGTTGAAGATGTAAATGCATCCGACTTAAATTTGCTGACTTATCCCAATCCAGCAGATGATTTATTGGCCATTCAATGGAAATCGATAAACAAACAGAATTCAATCATCGAACTTTTCGATATTCAAGGGAAACTTATCCAAACTATAACCATGTATCAAGGTAGTTCGGTTGCTTATTTCGATACGCGTAGTTTGTACAATGGGGAATACATTGTTCGAATGACTATTGGAAATAAAGCTATTTCACAGAAAGCTTTGATTAAACATTAAGAGAGACCCATTTTACACAGTTAAATATTTTGCAAGAATTGTTGAATTTGTTTTTCACATAACTATTCAGTTGTTTTTCATACATACTAGATGGTTTCGAGTTAAATCCTGGGTTAAATATCAATAGCATGCATTGGTTTAAATTAGTCAATTGAACGAATAGTATGTTAATTATTCTATTATTTAAACAAAACACACCATTCGAAGTTTGATTGGGAATCATTATCTTGCCATTTGATATACCGATGTAAATTAACATGCAACCCGACTGTAACTCACTTATTAAAAAGATTTTAAGTCTTACGCTCTTTATATTCATTATGAGTTTTTATTCATGTGGAGATGCAATTAAAAAGGGAGACCAGCTTACCCAGGAAGATTTCAAATACATCAAGAGTTTAGGGATTCTGGATGAGGGTGAAGAAATATTGTTATTTGATTCACAAGGAGGACTTGGAGGAAAGCGAAATTCCGGGAACTTCATCACAAAAAAAAGATTAGCAACTTATTGGATCGATGAACATGATATTCAGAACAATGTGGTTGAAAGTGCTTTTTATCCGGAAATAGACACGATCATTACAAAAGACCTTTCTAAATCTGTAACCTACGCATCGTATTTAGAAATTAGAACCAATGACACGCGAAACTTCCGTGTGAATGTTGATGGTGAAAAAGCAGAACTCGAAAAATTCTTCAATCTTGCGAATGAATTATGGAGAAAAAACAGGAATGATTCGACACTAATGAAGCAACGTTGATTTTCAATATTTAAGGAAAATTAAATTGCGGACTTTGATAAAACGAGTTATCAAATTGAAAATATCGATTATCTAAATCTGAAAAATTAATTCTTCCAAAACTTTCATGTGAAATCAACACCTCTTCGGTAAAGATTTCTTCTCGTTGTAATTCTGTATCGTTGTAAACTACAATCATAAAGTTTCTGTCTTTCCCATAGTTTGCGCTGCTATAAAGCAAAGATTCCAGACAAAACGACCATTGAACTCCGACTATATTCATATCAACTTCATTGCAATTTAAATACATGCGTGATGCATTGAATTTCGAATGCAGTTGGTCCATGTATGCAAAGCGTTTTTCCATCACTTTGCCTTGATAATGAATCATCCAAAAACAAGCGAAATAAATTAGAAAAACGAATATGAGTTGAGTAGATTTTAAAAGATCGTTTCGATTCAATTCGAATATGGCAAAAATCGGAATTGCGAGGAAAAAACCCAAAGGCAAGAAAGCTCTTTGCAACATTAAATCGGAGTCGCCTCGATGATAAATCAACACTGTAAATGCTATAAATCCGATTGGAAATAAAATGTAAAAAAACAAATGAACGAAACTCTTCCTAAGTATCATTAAACAGATTCCCAAAACAAAAACAATCATATAAATATGATACGTTGTGTTGATCGTGTATTTGAAATAATGAAATGTGTAGTTGGAATTTAATTGTTTTACCAACTGAGGAAATTCAACTATCTGAGAGAAAAATTGTCCTTCATATGAATTTGTATCGGTTGTCAGTAATTTAATTATACTCAGAAAAACAAAAACACCCAAAATAACAAAGGGTTCTGGACGCTTAAATTGACGGGTGTTTATCCAATAATAAATCAAAGAAAACAATAGAAAGAATAATCCAACTGGATGAGAATGCAGCGTTAGAATGGCAAATAAAATCCCCCAAAATAACTGCCCAATACATGCTTTTGTAAATTCAAAATCTGGTTTAGATGATTGCATCCAAGAAAAGAAAACAATTCCCCAAGCAATCGATTGATGGGTTTCTGTTCCTGCATGAAAAAAGGTGAGACCTAAACCACCGGTTAATGCGAATACCAAGGCCCAACTTGCTTTCTTAAATCCATACACAAATGTTGAAATTCCCGCACAACCAAAATAAAGCAAAGGAAAAGAAATGGAATAGATGAACATTAATGCCTTCAATGGAAGTCCTATAAAACGTGCAGGAACAAGCAGCAATTGGGTAATGATTTGAGGATACCTTCCAGCCTCAACATTAAATCCAGTATCACGAACAATCTTGAAAAACATATACGATGTATCCGCAAAACACACGCGCTCCATGGAATAATACGCACAAAAACCTATATAAATAAGTAGGATGAGAAAACCCGCTTTGTCGAACAATGAAAGCTGTTTGAACGTATTCATGTGAGAAAAAAATCATTCCAAATTTAACTTAATTAATATAGGTTAGAATGATGTGTTGATACTTTGATATGTTGATACTTTTATTGCTGATTTTTTCGATGTGCTGATTTTTCAATGTGCTGATGTGCTAATTGAATCCTCGATCTTTTATCAACACATATTACTCATCTCCACATTAGCAAATCACCCTATAGCTATCGGACTCATCAGCACATCCTTTTTTTATTAGCACATTAGCACATCGTTTTCTCATCAGCACATAAAAAAACCGCTCAATTTTGAAACAGAGCGGCTTTATGAGCAGGTATTAGGTTTGAATATAATTTTCAATA
>JBIPLZ010000197.1:0-4702 GCA_044369395.1 Flavobacteriales bacterium
AGGTGTAACTTTGTTAGGTGCATCTAAAATTGGAAAGTCTGTGTTTATTGGATCCGGAGCGATCGTCTTACCTAAAGTCGAAATCGGCGATAATTGTATAATTGGTGCTGGAGCCGTTGTTAACCGTTCAATTCCTCCCGGACATCGTGTTGTGGGTGTTCCTGCTCGATAAAATATTCCTATGAAGCTACTCTCTTTTATTCTTCCAGTTTTTAGAAACAAAGGCTCAATTAGCATTACATGTAGCAAATTGACTTCTTTGATGGAGGAATCTCATTCCGACCTCAATTTTGAAATTATTTTAATTAATGATGGCTCTGATGATGGTTCATGGGAAGAAATTCAAGAGGTTAGTCAACTTAATTCGCGAATAAAAGCACTTTCATTTTCTAAAAATTTTGGGCAGGTTCCTGCTATTATTGCCGGAACTCAACATTGCTCTGGTGATGCAGCTGTTATTATGTCGGCCGATTTACAAGATCCGGTGAGTTTAATAACAGATATGATTTCTGCTTGGAAGGAAAATAGTCAAATTGTAGTTTGTTATCGAATGGATCGTGAAGATTCGATTATGGCCAATATGACATCCGCTGTTTTTTATAGATTTATGAAAATCGCAAATCCTAAAATGCCAAAAGGAGGATTCGACTTTGTTTTACTCGATCGGGCGGCAATAGATGTTTTTGCATCAATCGATGAGCGCAATCGTTTTTTTCAAGGTGATATTTTATGGATGGGCTTCAATATCCGTTTCCTACCCTATAAAAGATTAAAGCGGACAATTGGAAAATCTCAGTGGAAAAATTGAAATACTTTATCGATGGCTCTCTCAATACATCCTATATGCCTATTCGATTTATGTCAATTGCAGGAATCGGAACTGCATTATTAGGTTTTTTATATGCTATTGTGGTGGTTTATGCCCGCATGATAAATCAAATTCCTTTCAAAGGATATGCACCGATAGTCATACTTATTTTAGTTATTGGTGGAATGATTATGATTATGTTGGGTATAATAGGTGAATACCTATGGCGAATTTATGATGAAACAAGAAAGCGCCCAGTTTACATAGTTAAAGATAAATTGGGGAACTGGGGTGAGGATGCCTAATTCTCACAATACAATTCTATCAATTGTATTGCTTCTGTCGAATCATTGATATGTTAATGTTGAATCAATTTGAATGGAACCTAGTTCAAAATATTCAGCAACAGCTTGATTTGACCAATGCAAAGAATCCGATTTTATATCGCTAGCACAAATCGAATAAGGCATCGATTTAATTGGAGCTATATGTAAGTGTTTACCTTTCGATTCCTCCATTAGACGAATCCGGGAATGAACTTGTTCGCTATATCTTTTGGCATCTCCAGACAATATATCACGCCAAGCGTTCTGTATTTTGTTGGGAATTAACAGTTGAGAAAAACAAAATAATCCCAACATCACTAATGTTGCTCCTGAAAAAGTAATTGAATAATTTTCTGAAACTTTATCTTGTTCATTTTTAAAAGAGAATGCAAACCAAAGCATGGTGATAAATGAAAACCAACATATTATAAAAAATAGTGAGGTGACATTAAGCAATCTTTCAGGCATATAGATAATACCTGTTTTAAATGGGAATAGAACATGTAAAAAGAGATATGTTCCAAAGAATCCAAAGAAGAACAGGAATATCAGTAATATATTAGGTTTCTTCGATGGTCGAATTCCACTTGAAAATAATGCACAAAGAAAAAGCACATTGCTGACCAGAAATGGCGAATGAAGAATCCACATCATAATTTGCTGTTTACTTATTATGATTGCAGCCTTTATGGCAAAAAGAATATCTCCAGGTTTTCCATCTGACATCTCTTTAATGATGGAAGTTCGATTGCTATTGCCTGGTGACAATAGTGAAAACAAGGAAAAGAAAATACCTATTCCAAGTATGAGTGCAAGAAAGCGATCTATTTTTTTATCATTCCAATAATAAAAAGCAGTCGTAATAAATAAACCACTACAAAAAATAAACAGGTTAATCTCGGAGGTGCCAGGAATAATTAAAGTTAATAGAATCAGAAATAATCTAGTTTTTCTGGTTCTTTCTTTATTTTTAAGAAGAAGTCCAAAAAACAAAAGATTTAATGATGCACCAAGTTGATATGAGAAAGATGCAGGAATCCAATTAAATGCTTCTGAAGTTGATGGAATTAACCAAAAATACTGAAGAGTAATAATTGCAAAAACAAATAATCGAGGAACTTTAGGAAGTTCAGGTAATAAAGATTTTATAAAGAAATAAAGCGACGAATAAAATATTCCTTGCATTAATATGGCAAAAAACCAAAGTCCACCAAGGTTTCCGTATGCTATAGGATGAAGAAGACTTGCAAGTGCATGTGCTGTATATCTTCCTGTCCAGTTGGTATACCATTGAAATTGCGCTTCAAAAAAATTAACGCGTTTAAGCACTAAGCCAATGGTATAGTCATCGGTAAAGGCTTCTGTATATTGCGCTAGAAAAAGATAAGGGGTAACACAGATAAATAAAAATGTACAGGCAAAACCAATGTAAAGGGTTTTTAATATTCGATTTGAGATAATCATATCAATCTTATTTTCTCAAAACATCCAGTCCCTGATACCTTCCAGCTTCTCCTAACATTTCTTCAATACGAAGTAATTGGTTGTATTTAGCAATCCTATCAGATCTTGATGCAGAACCGGTTTTTATTTGACCACAACGAAGTGCTACTGCTAAATCGGCAATGGTTGTGTCTTCGGTTTCGCCCGAACGATGACTCATTACCGCTGTATACTTGTTATTCATTGCCATTTGAACGGCATTGATGGTTTCCGTTAATGTTCCAATTTGATTTACTTTTACCAAAATAGAATTGGCAATATTTTTATCAATTCCTTGTTTTAGTCGATCAACATTGGTTACGAAAAGGTCATCACCAACCAATTGGATTTTATCACCCGTTTTTTCTGTTAATAATTTCCAACCATCCCAATCATCTTCACCTAAGCCGTCTTCAATAGACAAGATTGGATATTTCTTTGCCCAATCAGCCCAATAATCAACCATCTGAGAAGAGGTTAGTTTGTCGCCAGTTGATTTCTTGAAGTGGTACATCCCTTCTTCAGCATTGTAAAATTCAGAAGCGGCAGCATCCATCGCAATATAAATATCTTCTCCTGGTCGATATCCTGCTTTTTCGATTGCTTCTATCACCGTAACAATTGCCTCTTCGTTCGATTTCATATTTGGAGCAAAACCACCTTCATCTCCAACATTTGTAGACATTCCTTTTTTCTTCAGAACATTCTTTAAATGATGAAACACTTCAGTACCCATACGAAGCGCATCACCAAATGAGCGAGCATTTACAGGCATTATCATAAATTCCTGAAAATCAATACTATTATCGGCATGCGATCCTCCGTTTAAAATGTTCATCATAGGAACAGGAAGCAAAGCAGCATTAACACCTCCTATATATCTATATAAAGGTTGTCCAGATTCGGCTGCGGCAGCTTTTGCCGCGGCAAGAGAAACACCCAAAATAGCATTTGCACCTAGATTCGCTTTGTTTTCAGAGCCATCTAAATCAATCATGGTCATGTCAAGCGTACGTTGATCGCTTACTTCCATTCCAATTAACTCTTCTGCAATTGTGGAGTTAACATTATTGACTGCATTTTCAACTCCTTTTCCTAGGTAACGTTTTGCATCATTGTCTCTAAGTTCAACAGCTTCATGAGAACCGGTTGAAGCACCTGAAGGAACAGCAGCACGACCAATAGAACCACTTTCTGTAATTACATCAACTTCAATGGTAGGGTTACCACGTGAATCCAAAATTTGTCTTGCATGAATGTGGGCAATAGAGCTCATAGAATAAGAATTTAATTATGAAATAGAAATGCTAGAATTTATCTCAATCATTTCAATAAAGTTGTCAAACAAATACCGTGAATCATTCGGCCCGGGAGCAGATTCAGGATGATATTGAACAGTGAATGCTTTGCCATTTTTATGACGAATTCCTGCAATAGTATTGTCATTAAGATGGATATGGGTTACTTCCAATTCTTTATGATTTTTAACTTCTTCAGCAGATATAGCAAAACCATGATTTTGAGAAGTCACTTCACATAATCCAGTTAGCATATTTTTAACTGGATGGTTTATTCCACGATGTCCGTTAAACATCTTGTAAGTTGAAACACCCATTGCTCTTGCAAAAATTTGATGCCCAAGACAAATTCCAAAAAGAGGTATTTTACTTTCAAGAATATGTTTTACTGTTTCAACGGCATAGTCCATAGCTGCAGGATCGCCAGGTCCATTGGAGATCATAAATCCATCAGGTGAAAATGCCATCATTTCTTCAAAACTGCTTTTCGCGGGAAAAACTTTAATAAAACAGTTTCTTTGCTCTAAACATCGAATAATATTTTGTTTAACTCCCAAATCCAAAAGTGAAATTCGATATCTTGAATTCGGATCGCCAACTTCATAAGGTTTTTCACATGAAACTTTGGAGGCTAATTCTAAGCCTTCCATTGAAGGAGCATCAAGAAGTTTTTTTCGAAGGATTTCAAGATCATTTGTTTCGTTTGAAACAATAGCATTCATTGCACCTTTATTGCGAATATAACGGACTAAAGAACGCGTATCAATCTCATCAATAATTGGAATTTC
>JBIPLZ010000198.1:0-4697 GCA_044369395.1 Flavobacteriales bacterium
AACTGAAATAAAAATAAAAATGTTGTAAAGTATCATCACAATCATCACACCTAAATAGAAAAAATAAAATGCCCTCTTATCAATTTCTTGTTTAATAAAATCTAGGTAGTCATAATATATCTGAATGGGCATAATCAATTGTTCATCACTTTTAGCTTTAAAATAAAAAACAGATTTACCATCTAAATTTGGCAATTGAAAACTATATCCTGTATTATCAGATTCAGAAGGAAATAGTTCACCGCCCTTAAAAATTAATGAGGAATAATTCTTATCTCTGTAAACAGTGACCTCATCCAAAAGGGAATTGTCAATATATACAGTGAAAATACCGACATTTAAATCCAAATTCGAAATCTCAACCTTACCAAAACAGTAATCTGGACTAATACCCAAGCTAAGAACATTACCGTCAATTTCACGGAACTCTAAAGAATCATTACTTTTTGTCAATATTGAAACTTTTATATCCTGCCCCCTCGCTTCAAGCGTTGAAATAAGACAATAAATAATTATTAATTGACTAAGACAATTGGTAATGAATTTCCAGTTCCTTCTCATTTCGATTCTCAATTATTATTTGATTAGGTCTTGATACCAAATCCCTTATTTTTTCAACTTCATTTTGTGTTGCACTTGCCAGTTCTTTGACACTTGGTTGAAATGTAATGTGAGCATTTTGCTTTGCTCCTTCATAATAAACCACACCATTTTGACCAATATTATTAACCAAAGAAAATCCAAAACTCGAAGCCATTTTAAATGAATGAACTGAACAGAGCGCAATCAAACTATCCACGTCTCGAATTAATCCAAGAGCAATTGCCGCCCGAATACTATAGACACTTCCTATGCCCATCCCTGCGACAGCTACTGAATTCCATAAACCACAAAGCTCACCACTTCGTGAACCACTCAAGCCATTAACGAAATCATTTATTCCTGAATCCAAGTCTTGAATAGCGAGTTGAATAGGTAATTTCCTGTTTGGGTCAATTAACTCGATTCTAGCACCTCCATATGTTTTGGAGCCACATAATGACTCAACTATCACAACAAATACCCTTTCGGAAATCATCCAATCTTCCTTTGTACTGGAGACTTTAAAGCCAAAAGACCTCAGTACGTCTAAATGACCTTCTTGAAATTGAACGCATGAATCCAAATCATCCTTGGCGCAAAAACCTCGAATCCTAATCGCACTTACGGATTCTCTCTTACTTTGCAGTAATGACGATATATCAATGGATGCTTGACTCAAGATCTAAGTATATTCTTTTACTTGAAATTTGTTCTCCAAGTAGTATCTTCTTTACCGCAATTGCGGCTGAAGCACCTCCGCATAGCACATCCGTTCCTAATTGTGGCCAAGTTCGTATTGATTTACCTATCTCACTCATAGAAGATAGTCCTCTTTCTGAAACTTTAGTAAAATCTATAGAACTCATTAAGATTTCTCTCTTTAACTCATCCGAATACTGATTAGTCTGTGAAAAAGTCTCTAGCATTCCATGTAATAAGGGATAATTTCTTTCTAGATCATATCTCTCAATATCCAAAACAGATCTATCACTAGTCTCCATAATTAAAGGAATCCCTAGCTCTCTTGCCTTTTTTCGTAATTCCAACTTGACCTCACCGGAATCACATTCATCAATGATACAATCAATTTTATCACCCGTATTCGATCCAAAAAATTCATCCATGTTTTCATCAAAAATAATCCCCTCCTCGAAAACTTCAACTTGTATATACGGATCAATCTCAGATACTGAGCGGGCTGCAGCTATGGCTTTATTTAGATTCAAATTTGATAGCGGCTGATAAATTCGATTTAAATTAGATAACTCCAAACTATCAAAATCGGCTATTTTTATCCTACCTGCTATTCTTTCTAAAGCTATTGCCATCAAAACGGAAAATCCCACTGAAAGCCCCACAATTCCAATAGTTTTTGAACTTAAAATTTCTTGTTCTCGAATGGATATTTTATTTCTATTTCTACAAGTTCTCAAAAAAACAAAATCCTCTTCGTCCAAAATTGTAATTAACTCTTTCTTCCATGGGTAATAAATATTATTTCCTTTCAAGCGTGACGGCTTTTCATCAATTAATCCTTCAAGTACTTTTTCTATTTCTCTCTCATTATTCTTATCAATACTTGGATTCTTATTAAGGGCCAATTCAACCAACATCATTTTTCTGTAATCTCTCTTAATCACAGATTCATCGGAAATTAAGTTCCGGTATTCAGTGCTATCAGACCCCTGAAAAAAAACTAATGGTGAATGTATTTTATCCATTATTCAAATTTCAAGATTTTCTTTAATTCAAAATTTTTATTTTAAATTGCATTTAAACAACTAAAGGTTCATTATTAAACCATGAAACCAACAAACTCAAAAAATCAATTGAAGATAACTTTCCCCGCATGGAAACATATCTTAAGTAAACTGTTAGAGGAAGAAATACAAAAAAATCCGACACAAACAATACCGATTGCACAGTACCTATCACAATTTTCGGATAAAATAGAATTAATAAAAAATGACATAAATAATAAGTCTGCTTCAATTGCGCTGCAAATGATGATTAGATCAATGGCCAATTATTCACCAGACAAAAACCTACCTGAACTTATTGAAATTCAGAGGGGATATCAAACTAGTAGGAATGAATTTTATTCAATTTTTAACATTGAAAATAACGCATTTGAATGGGTATCAACTAATATCACCAACGTAATAGGACTAAATAGCGATATGTTCTCTCTTGGCAATCTGCTTGGCCTTGAAAATAATAAGCCGCTTATTCATCAAGAGGACATTGGCCATTTCATGAGATGGGCTGGAATATCTTATTTACTTTTTTCCATACCCGGTTTTACCTTTGAAAGTAACCACGACTATCAAATTATAAAATTCAGATTTTGCACGAAGGATAGTAAAATTCAAGAACTAAGAAATTTGAAATATGTTTTACTATCAAAAAAATCACAACTTCATATTTCCCCTTCATCAATTTCAAGCATTGGTATTCCCAAATACCATTTCGATACTTGGTCAATTTTCGAACCTTCATATTTCGACATTGTAAAACCGCAATTCGTGACTAATTTTAATCAATCTTTATTCATGAACAATCTTGCATATTTAATTAACGCTATGATTGTTGATTTGCCTACTAAGTATTTAGTAATTATTAATGAAAGAGGTCAACACGATAGAAACAAGGCGGTTGCTAATTCAATAAATAGGAATATTCAAAAATATGCGCATTCTACGTTTGAATTCGACGAATATAAAATTGGCGATTATATCAATAAATCTATTAAACCAAAATTAACTCAAATCGCAAAACCATGGTGCCCTGAATTAGAACAGGACATACAAGGAGATTTAGAAGCCGTTGTCTATTCAAGAAAATTAGGATTACTTAATATACCAGCACAAATAGAACGTCTTATTTATGAGAACCTTGATTTCGCATAAAATATCTTTTCGAAAATTTCGAAAACCGGCCCACGCCGGTTTTTTTGTGCCCAGATTTGCCGAAACATTCAAACATCAATAAACCTTAACACTATGATCCGCTATCCTAAAATCAGAGAATTCAGAATCCTACATGACCTTAAACAAGAATACGTCGCTGACCAACTCGGTATCTCTCAACCAGAATACAGCCGACTCGAAAATGGTTTCCGAAAAGCCCGTCTCGAGGATTTTAAAAAACTCTCCCAAGTCTATGACGTCTCCATCAATGTTCTTATGATCCGTGAAGAAGAACATCTTTATGAAAAACCCAAAAGAAAAACTTCCCTATCCTCTCCCTTTCAAGAAGAACAAGTAAACCTCCTCCTTGAACAACACCATCAAATCCTTCAATTCCTCCCACAATCTCACGTTCAATCCCATCAAATCATCCAACAACTCATCCCCATTAAAAATCCTTAACCCCCCATCCCCGATTTATTGACTCCAGGGGCTATCGCAGATAGCCCCTTTTATTTTCCCACAATACATAACATAAGTAAATCTAATATTCTCTTTCTCCATCTTTTTCCTTGCTTCAATCTTTACCCTAGTCTATATATTAATACCCCTCTAGAACTCCCCCAATTCCTCCATTTTCACCATTTGAACTTGCTTCAACACTCCCTTTTTCAACATTTTTTTAATTGATTTTCAATGACTTAAAACTTTTTTCAACATTTTTTGTAACCTTTTTAGGACTGCTCTCGTTCAAGCTATCACAAACAACATCAAATCAAAAGTCATGAAAACAAACAACAACAACACCACCAAAGTAATGGTCGTCTCTGCCAACCCAACTTTCGCGGCAGATGTTAAAAATCAATTGGTTAACTGCGAAGTGCTTTTTGTTCAAGATTCAGTTCAGGCGTTTAGCTTGGTTCTTCCTGAGCAAGTTCAAGTAGTTGTAGTTGATCAATACCTTTCTCAAGGAACAGGCGCTGAATTTTTGGCGACATTAACCTTGGCTTTCCCTCAAGTAAAAAGTGTCTTTGTAGTCCAAAACGAAAACGATATGAATTGGGTTGAATTGGTGAACTTAAGCCGTCCTTTCCATGTTCAAACCCTTCCTGTAGATTTAAACGAATTAGAAAATACTGTCAACGCAGCGGTTGAATTATATAATAAAGAATTTGAAACTGCTCAAAACTTAGAAGAATTGACATT
>JBIPLZ010000199.1:0-4658 GCA_044369395.1 Flavobacteriales bacterium
AAAACTACCCGAACGAATCGAAAAATGCACCGATTTAATTCGAAGTTTCTCAACGATTGGATTATCACATACCATGACCGCATTCAATAATAAATAATTATTTTATCCCGATTCTTTCAACTTTACACTTCATAACTTTTAACTTTTAACTTTTCCCTTTTAACTTTTCCCTTTTAACTTTTCCCTTTTAACTTTTCCCTTTCAACTTTACCCTTTCAACTTTACTCTTCAAAACTTTTAACTTTCCCCTTTTAACTTTCCCCTTTTAACTCTCAACTCAAATCAGCATGAAAAAAATAGCATTATACGCATCAATCCTCACAATTTTTATTGGTCAAGGATTGAATGCTCAAGTTAGAACCAACAAAAAAGATTCTGAATACCAGTTTACTGTGTTAAAAGAAATTGGAAATACAGAAGTTAAGAATCAAGGAAATACTGGTACATGTTGGAGTTTCTCTTCGCTTTCATTTTTAGAATCTGAAATCGAACGTATGGGGAAAGGGAAAGTGAACTTGTCGGAAATGTTTATTGCACGAAAAGCCTATGAAATGAAAGCCGATAAATATGTAAGAATGATGGGAAAAACTAATTTCAGTCAGGGTGGCGCATTTCACGATGTATTCAATGTGATTCGAGAATACGGATTAATGCCAGATGCTTGGTATACGGGTTTTGCTTATGGACAAGATGAACACCAGCACAGCGAAATGGAAGAGGTAATGACTGGTATGTTAAATTCCATGTTGAAATTGAAAGACGGAAAAATGAATCCAGGTTGGAAAAAAGCAATGAATGGAGTTTTGGATGCTTACTTAGGTTCACTTCCAACGGAATCGATAGCAGAAGGGAAAAAGATGACACCTAAAGCCTATGCAACTTCACTTGGAATAAATGCCGATGACTACGTTGAAATCAGTTCTTTCACTCATCATCCGTTTTACAAACCCTTTGTTTTAGAAGTTCCAGACAACTGGGCCTGGAACATGGTGTATAATGTGCAGCTCGATGAAATGGAACAAATAGTTGATAATGCGCTGAACAACGGCTACACTGTAGCATGGGCATCGGACGTTAGCGAGCCAGGTTTCTCTCATCGAAATGGCCTCGCAATTATTCCCGATGAAGATTGGAGTAATGTTACCAAAGAACAGAAAGATGCCGCTTTTAAAAAACCGGTTGCTCAAAAAGTAATTACTCAAGAAATTCGTCAACAAGGCTTTGATGATCTTAGCACACAAGACGATCATGGAATGCACATTGTTGGAATGGTGAAAGATCAAAATGGAACAAAATACTACATTGTTAAAAATTCATGGGGTACAGATAACAACGATTGTGGAGGCTATTTCTATTGTTCGGCTTCCTACTTAAGAGCGAAAACAACCTGTGTTTTGGTAAATAAGAATTCTATACCTAAAACTATTTCAAGTAAATTAGGAATGTAAAATCATCAAACTATAAATTAAAAATGCAGCTCTTGGGCTGCATTTTTTTTAGATTAATGTTTAGGGCGGTATCCAGGCTTTCGCGTATAGTCCGCCCTAGCTTTTCCAAACGCTCTTCGGGCTATTTGCTCAATCCTTACCGCTCATTTATAAAATGTGTCATTTATCAAACATGCAAAATCTGCTTGATAAATCAAGATGAAAATCAGTACAAACCAAAAATAAACCCTACGCGATAAATAAGCGGACCTCCATAAATTGTGCTTTCTATGGTTCCGTCATCAAGCGTATTGTATAAAACAGATACAGTGAAATAGGAATTTGTACCCGCTTGTTGCCTAAATCCAGCTCCAACTAAAACAGCAGGAGTCCATGCTCGAGCTAAAACAGGGTTTGTATATGGATTCTTTGAAATGTAACGTTCGTTGTTTATTGATTCAAACTCTCCATGTATAAATATTCCAGGCAATTGGTCAGGCAAAGGCAAAATGCGGGTAAATATTCTCCCTCCATAAAAATTACCACGAATGCTCTCGGATCCGTTTCGATATGAGTAAAACATATAAGTCATTCCAACTCCTCCAGACAAATGACGATTAAAATTATATCCTACCATGGGAGATAAATCAATATTTGTATAGGTTCCGAAACCCAATCCGAAAGTCCCTCCAACATATAACCTACTTTTTACGGTTTCTCCATAATCTGTTTGAGCTTTTAGATTTACAGAAAGCAAACAAATGATAAGTAAGAGTAATCGAAAATGATACATATATAATGTCGTTAAATAATCGAATGATAAATCCGCAGCAATTTAAGTATAAATGGACTAAACATATTTAAGAATATGATTTTAAACACTCGCTATTTATGATTTATATCCAATTATAAAATCCAATGAATAAAAACATAGATGTTCCCTATATTTGAAAGCAAACAAATAGAATTTATGACGAACAATACAATTGAAATCCTTGTCCCTTTCGATTTTACCGAAGCCGCTGAAAAAGCAATCACTCAAGCTTCATTATTGAATAAACAATTTCCTGTATCTATTAATTTATTTCATGCTGTTCAGTCAAATGATATGATGGAGATTGAATTGAAACTCAAGGACGAAGTTAAAAAGTTCGCCGAAAGTGGAATTCAGTTTAATATTGTAATAGAGAAAGGATCTGTATTACCAACCATAAATTCTGTTTGCAAGAAGATTCAGGCCCATTTGATGATTATTGGAACACATGGTTCACAAGGAATTCGTCAGGGACTTTTGGGTGCAGATATTCTAAAACTCCTTAAATCGAATCCATGTCCTTCTATTGTGGTCCAAGAAACATCTGAAGTTGTTAAGCAGTTCAACCAAATTTTATTGCCAGTTGGTTCACACGAGAATTATTCTTCACTAGTTGATGCTGTAATTCTTATCGCTTCCTCTTCTCAAGCAGAGGTAATTTTATATTCTATAAAGCGCCCTAATGAAGAACCCTCCGATATCCTTCTTCAAAACATACAGCAAACAATTGCTAAATTGAAAGAAAGAGAGATTTTATTTAAAGAGCTCTCCGAAGAATCGAATATGGTTTCTTTCGGTTTCGCAAAGCAAACCATGCGTTTTGCAGAGGAGCATAATATCGATTTGATTGCAATCATGCCAAACACTTCAATCGACCATTCATATTTCGCCAATGCCGACAAAGAGCAATTGTTAACCAATCCTCATGGTATTGCAATTTTATGTTCCGCTGGTGTGTAAATTTATAGAGAGTTAACTCAATCGTTTATAAGTATTGTTAATCAAGAGACAAATAATTTTGTCTTTATATCGAAGTTTCATTTTACGAATGAATTGATTTTTAACTTATACATATATGTATACATGTTAAGAATCTGATCTTTCAATCTAAATTACGGTTAATGGATAATAAAAAAGGAACGGCTTTAATAACTGGAGCTGGGCGAGGTATTGGCTTGGAGCTATGTAAATGGTTTGGAGAACAAGGAATTCACACCATTGGTATATCTAGAAATGTGTCTGCATTAAAGAACTTGATTAATGTAGAAGCCATCGAAGCCGATTTAACAGATCTTGAAAACGTATTTGAGAAGTTAAAACAATATCTAGACGACGAAAATTCGGAGCGGTTTTATGTAGTTCATAATGCTGCGATGTTAATTAATGCTCCTTTTGATTCTTTTTCGGAAGTACAAATTCGGCAGATGATCGAGATAAATTACATAACTCCACTTCGATTAACCCAATATTTGATTCCTTGGTTAAAGAAGATTAATGAATCACACATAATATATGTATCGAGCATGGGAGGTTTCCAAGGAAGTCTTCGATTTCCTGGATTGTCTGTTTACAGTTCTAGTAAATCTGCCATTTCGAGTCTATCTGAAAGCTTAGCTGAAGAGTATAAAGACACCTCAATGCGGTTTAATACACTTGCATTAGGAGCAGTTGATACCGAAATGCTGAAAGAATCTCTCCCTGGATACATGGCAAAAGTGAGTGCAAAGCAAATTGCTGCCTACATTGGACACTTTGCAATACAGGGCTATTCATTAGTAAATGGTAAGGTTATTCCTTTAGCAGGAATTAATCCATCAATTTAATCGGCTGATTATTAGAGTAAATACATTAATTGAACACATTATTATTCAAACATACTTGCATGTTAAAATTAAGTATGTACTTTTGCCGCCCCTTAGTTCTTTAAACGTCTGCATAAACAACCACACAACGGTTAAAATAATCACCGAAAAGTTTTTAAAAAAACATTTGGTAGTTTCAAAAACTGTTGTACTTTTGTCGCCCTGTTCTTTGAGCGATGTCTCCACCAAAAAATGCGATCAAAATATTTTTTAAAAATAATTTGAAAAACATTTGGAGATAACAAAAAAGGTTGTAGTTTTGCAGCCCGTTTCCGAACAGGAAACACAAACACAGGAAACTAAGTTTGTCAAGTTCTTTGAAAATATTGAGATAGGTTAAGAAATAATAAGTATCGCGTTCAAGCAGCGATGCTTTGACGAGAAGTAAATCTGAGACATACTTCCCGATGAATAATCGGGAAAACAAAAATCAAACTTACAATGGAGAGTTTGATCCTGGCTCAGGATGAACGCTAGCGGCAGGCCTAATACATGCAAGTCGAACGGTAACAGGGTAGCAATACCGCTGACGAGTGGCGCACGGGTGCGTAACGC
>JBIPLZ010000200.1:0-4653 GCA_044369395.1 Flavobacteriales bacterium
TGGAACTTTTCGGGTCAAAGGCGATACCGTGGATGTATTTATTGGGAATGCATCGGTGGCCTATCGTTTTTACTTTTTCGGTGATGAGATAGAACAGATGGAAGTGATTGATCCCGAAAGTGGTTCGCGTCTCGAGGAAATGGATCAATGCATTATTTATCCAGCAACTATATATGTTGCCAACAAAGACACCATGAAAGACGCCATTTTCCTTATTCAGGAGGATATGGTGAAGCAATGCGAATTCTTTAGAGAAGAAGGAAAACATTTAGAAGCTAAACGATTAGAAGACCGTGTAACGTACGATTTGGAGATGATTCGCGAATTGGGCTATTGCAGTGGAATTGAAAACTACTCACGTTACTTCGATGGACGTGTGAAAGGCTCGAGGCCCTTCTGTTTGCTCGATTATTTTCCCGACGATTTTCTTTTGGTGGTGGATGAAAGTCACGTTACTCTTTCGCAGATAAAAGCCATGTATGGTGGCGATCGATCGCGTAAAGTAAACTTAGTAGAATACGGATTTCGTTTACCCGCAGCCATGGACAATCGTCCGCTTATGTTCGATGAGTTTACCAATTTGGTGAATCAACTCATTTACGTGAGCGCTACACCTGCCGAATACGAACTTACTCAATGTGAAGGGGTTGTGGTGGAGCAATTGATTCGTCCGACCGGCTTACTCGATCCAATCATTGAAGTGCGTCCAAGTTTAAATCAGGTAGATGACTTGCTTGATGCGGTCGATAAAGTAATAAAACGCGATGAGCGGATTTTAGTAACGACGCTCACCAAGCGCATGGCGGAGGAATTATCGAAATACATGACCCGTTTAAACATACGTTGCCGTTATATTCATTCGGATGTGGATACAATGGAGCGGGTGGAGATTTTGGGGGATTTGCGTTTGGGTAAATTTGATGTGTTGATCGGAGTGAACTTGTTACGTGAAGGATTGGATTTGCCCGAGGTTTCCTTGGTGGCCATATTGGATGCCGATAAAGAAGGATTTTTAAGGTCGGAGCGTTCATTGGTTCAAACCGTTGGACGTGCAGCTCGAAATGTGAACGGACGTGTGATTATGTATGCCGATAAGATAACGGAGTCGATGAGGAAGACCATCGATGAAACCAATCGTCGTCGCGAGAAACAAATCAAGTACAACATCGATCATAACATTACGCCAACGCAAATTGTGAAATCGCATGATAGCATTTTTGCGAAACGCGGAGGTTCATCCGATTCGAAATCACCGAAGCCATACATTGAAAATGAGTCTATAAGTTTAGCGGCCGACCCGGTAGTTAAATACATGAGTAAAGAGCAGTTGCAGAAATCGATAGTACAAACACGCAAGTCGATGGAAAAGGCAGCCAAGGATTTAGATTTTATGGAAGCCGCCCGTTTGCGCGATGAGTTGTTTGCTTTTGAAAAGCTACTAAAAGAGAAGTGATTTTGTTTTAGTGATAAGAAAATCGACAGTTGTTTTTATTTGAAGATGCAGTAGGTTTTTTTCTATTTTTGCCACCCTTGTTGGCTCTGTAGTTCAACTGGATAGAATGACAGTTTCCGGTACTGTTGGTTGGGGGTTCGAATCCCTCCAGGGTCACAAAAAGAACCCGGTTCGCACGAGCGTATCGGGTTCTTGATTTTTTGCAGGTTTTGGATTCTATGCATGTGTAGTTCCAAATTCAAGGGATTATTAGCACATCAGTACATTGAAAAATTAACACATTTAATTATAAGCACATCAAAAAATCTTCAAATTTTCAAATCATCGAAAAATCAGCTTCGAAAATTCAATTATTTTTACGACATCAATAAAACCATTTGGAATCGTTTATCATTTATATAAGTTTAACTGGGATGTTCTTGCCCTTTGTTATATTGTTTTATAACAAAGGATACCTTAGTGCTAATCGTTATTTAGCTGGTTACTTGTTTTTTGCAGCTTTGTATTTATTGGAGAATTTTTCTTTTTTTTATGGTAAATCGCTTTTTGGGGTTGCTTGTTTTACAACTACACATGCTTTCTTTTATTTGATTGGTCCTTTTTCCTATTTTTATGTGCGAAGCATATTAACTGACAATAGTAAAATCAGCAAATATGATTTTTTACATTATGTACTTTTTGCCGTTTCTCTTCTCGGTTATGTTCCTTACTTCTTTTCGAGTTGGGAGTATAAGCTTACGGTTGCACAAAATCTGTTAAGTGAAAATTGGAATTTAGCTCCGTTTCACCTCAATGCCATTATACCTCACAAAGTTGATCAAGGGTTGAATGTTTTGCAGACGTATTTTTATGCAATTAGCCTTTGGTATTTACTATGGCATCATAAAAAAGTCGCTAATAATCCAATAATTCATAACAATCAATTCAAACTAATTCGCAATTGGCTTCTCATTTTTACTTGCCTAATAACGGTAATTACCATAAATTTTACAGTCGCAATGGCCAATATTTGGATCTTCGATGATAAATCGGTTTTCTTAAGTCGTGCAAGTTTTGCCTTAATGTTTGCAGCCATGATTTATGTAGGCTTGAATATGATGGTGATGTTTTTTCCGAACATTATGTATGGGTTACCTTTAGAAGTTCAGTATAAGCCCATAACGCAAAATAGTCCACCTACTTCGCCTTTTGTCGAAGAAAAGCCAATCAAAGCTCCTGTTGAAGAAAATTACACCTTGGTTTCCGATGTTATTTCCAATGAAAAGAAGAAAGAATTGGAACTCTTTTCTCCCGAATATCAAGAAAAAATTGAGGGTTTGCTTCAGGAATGTATCGTTGGGCAATTGTATTTGCAAGTTGATTGTAGTTTGTTGCAGATTTCAGATAAGTTAAGGATTCCAGCGCATCATCTAACCTATTACTTCAATAACGTCAAGAGAGAATCCTTTTCAGATTGGAGAAATCGCTTGCGCGTTGAAGATGCTATAAATATTTTGTCTCAAGACACATTAAGACAATTAACCCTTGAAGCCATTGGATTAAGAGTTGGTTTTAAATCCAATTCTACGTTTATACGCTCCTTCAAAAAATATACGGGAAAAACACCGAGTGAATATCTTGGCAGTATTTCTTGAAATTACGCGATTTTAAAAGGAGTAATTCTTTGTGAATCAAATCCTGAAAAGCGGCATTAAGATTTCTTTTCCTCAACTTCTAACACCAGTGACAACATCATGTGATGTCAATCCAAACGCATTGGGGAAATTGGGGAAATGATACTTCTAAGGTAGACTCATCGAAAATCTTCTTCAATCCGATCGCTATCGGATTATAAATACTTCAGCACATCTCTTCGTTATCGGGATTATCAGCACATCAAAATCAGTATTCAGGTGTCATATCTCAATCTCTAAACATATCAATATTAACAACATAATAAAAAACCTTCTTTCATTTTTAAAAATGAAAGAAGGTTGGGCGCTTAATAATTGACTCCTATATAAACGAGTGTTAGTTTTACTTTATTAAATTAAAAATGAAATCGAAAACAAATTTCAATATATGAAAAATTAATCCAGGCTTATCCTTCATCGACCTCATTTAGGACTTTGAAATACGAAACTTGCGATTATTGAAAATTATATTCAAACCTAATACCTGCTCATAAAGCCGCTCTGTTTAAAACGGGGTGGCTTTTTTATTTGATTATGTGCTAATGAGAAAATGATGTGCTAATGTGCTGATGTGAAAACGGATGTGCTAATGAATCCGATAACTATCGGTTGATTTGCTAATGTGGAGATGAGTAATATATGCTGATGTAAGATTGCGGATTCTATTAGCACATCATCACATCGAAAAAATCAGCATATCAAAGTATCAACACATCATTCTTACCTTTATTAATTGAGTTAAATTTGAAATGAATTTTTACTCAAATGAATACGTTCAAACAGCTTTCATTGTTCGAAAAAGCGGGCTTTCTAATCTTGCTCATCTATACATGTTTTTGTGGGTATTATTCAATGGAGCGCGTATGTTTTGCAGACACATCGTATATGTTTTTCAAGATTGTCCGCGATACTGGATTTAATGTAGAAGCGGGAAGGTATACGCAAATCATTACCCAATTATTACTTGTTCCAGCACGTTTTGTTGGACTTCCCTTGAAAGTATTAATGTTCATTTATTCCATTTCATTTCCCTTGTTGTATTTTGTTTGCGCAGGAATTTCAACGTTTGTCTATGGATTCAAGAAAGCAAGTTGGGCCTTGGTTTTCGCTTTAACAGGTGGACTCGGACTCACTTTTTTTCATGCAGGTACCGAAACCCATCAATCGATTGCATGGGGCATTGTTTTCTTTTCTTGGATGCAATCAACCAAGGCTGAATTCACATATTCGAAAGCATCTTTAGTGCATTTATCTTTAGGGGTTTTGTTTGCGATTTTAACCCTGCATTCGCACCCGGTTGGCTTGTTTTTTCTGGTGTTTTCTTTATTTTATTATTGGATAAATACCCGTCAATTTAAGCGTGCCGAACCCTTTGTTATTTTATGTCTCATAGTTTTTCTGAGTTTAATTAAAATTCTGACAACCGAAACAAATTCTTATGAAGGACAATTCTTCTCTCAAATAGTTGAATTTCCTCAGTTGGTAAAACAATTAAATTCCAACTACACATTTCATTATTTCAAATAC
>JBIPLZ010000201.1:0-4645 GCA_044369395.1 Flavobacteriales bacterium
ATATCCTCTAATGAAACAGCTTCAACAAATAAATTCAACTGAATGGTGCTGTCGCATCCATATTGATTTTGTAGATTTTGGAAATAGGTTCCGCTGGACTTATAGACAATATTGTTAAGAACATATGAGCCAACAGCACTTGATTGTATTAGTGAAGTATCAGAAGCTTCGCCAAACGTAAGATTTAATCTTACCAAACTATCGCAACCGTATGCGCTTTGCAATAAGAACGCTGCTGAATTATTATTTTGTATATAGGTAATTCCATTAATCCAAGTATAAGATTCACATGCATTTACTTCATCTATAGTAGAATAATTTGGATGTAAAGTAAGATTCAGTAGAATAACACTATCGCAACCGCCAACTCCTGCGTTGGGTAACACAATTTGGGCGTTGGTATTATTGGTATACGTAACTCCATTTATCCAGGTGTAAGAGCCACAAGCATTTTGATTTTGGTTATACACATTGCTTGAAGTTACATTGACTGCTATAGACGTGCTATTCTGGCTCCAGCAGTTGGCAGTGTTTCGCGCTCTCTGATAATAGGTGCCAGATGAGTTTGCTGTATATGTGTTAGAAGAAAATGATGTTGAAGTACCATTGGAATTGCTTCCTTGCCAATACCATGTTACGCCTGAAGGTGTCGAATTGGTTTGATAAAGAGTAACTGTTCCGCAATTGGGTGAATTACTTGAAATGCTTGCAGGTGCAGATGGATAGCCACTAATGACAACATTAGTACTTGCGCTATTTTGACTCCAACAACCAGAAGAATTTTTTGCTCTAATGTAATAAGTTCCTGAAGTACTGGCGGTGTATGTGGCTCCCGACCCTAATGATGTTGAGGTTCCATTGGCACTGGTGCCTTGCCAATACCAAGTAACGTTCGCAACTGGCGATCCTGTTCGTGTTATAGTAGCCGTTTGACATTGAGGGGAATTACTTGTTGGATTTGCTGGTGACGATGGTAAACTCGAAATAGTTACTGTCGTTGCAGCACAATTCGAGCTCCATAAGCCGTTTGAATAATTACGCGCATAATATGTTGTTGTTATTGTTGGACTCACATTGATACTCGAGCCTGTACCAATCGCAGAAGCCGTTGAATTCCCACAGTTGCCACTAAACCAATAGGTAGTTCCTTGAGTGCCTGATGCAGTTAACGCTACCGATTGCCCAGTACATACTGTTGATGATGATGAACTTACGCTTGATGGAGAAGATGGGGGAGTAATATTTTCTACTATGTTAACCGAATAGTCTTCGGTTTCTCCATAAGTTAAAAATCCACATGGAACTATTGCTCCACTTGGCTGGTATGAAATTCTAGTACGAAGCCTCTTTAGACCTGCAGAAGCAGTAACTGGAACAGTAAAGTTAAACTGAAATACTTGGGCAGTTCCTGTTGATAGAACATATCCAACTTGCTCGCCTGCATCTGTAAAATCGGCATCGCCATTATAATCAATCCAAATAGCAATTTCATCGCTTGTATAAATGGCAGGAATTGGTATTTGTGAAAAAATAGCTGGTGTTATAGATGCTGTATATTGCAGCCCCTTGGTTAGCGATGTGTTTAGGAAAGAATAGGAAACATACCCACCTTCAGTACAATTAGATGTATTATTGATAGTATTTAAATTAAAATTACTAATATATTCATCGCAGGTAGTTGAACTGCCTGCAGAACAGTATTGGCTCATAACATTATCACTAATAAAAAGAAGTGAACTGAATAATACTAGGCGAGCAATAGCCATTTTTTTCATATCAATTTGTTATATCTGTGGGTTGCTTTTAATACAGTCGACTATTAATTTCCCGGATATTCTTTTTTAATCTATTGAAATTACTAATGCCTCCACCTAAATCAAAAATAAAAGTTGTGCCCAAAGTGACGCCACTTAACAGCATAATTTTGTATGATGCATTAGCTATTTTATAGGAGCCATTTCTATCATAAGGATTTTCCAAATAGCGATTATAAAATAGTTTTTTTGATAAATATGACATGCCCAAAAACAGAATACTTCTTTTATAGAATTTTCTGTAACCATTATTATTGCCCAAATAACTCGAAGGAAAAGATTTTTTAAATGTTTTGATACCTAAAGTTTTTACATTGATGAGTTCGTCAATTTTTAATTCCTTCTCAAAATTTGAAGTTCCATTTAAATTTAGCAGAATAGATTTGTTTTGGATTGTGTACGAGACTTTATTATTACCTATTTTATTTTCGATATCACCTCGATCGGCATTTGCAAAATTATATCCGGCAATACTTTTTACTTTGTTGAGCTTAATCCGCTTGTGAATTGCAAAATCAATTTCATGGACTGAAGAAAGTTGAATCTTATTTTTTTTCTCATCAAATGCAAAGGGATAAGATATTAAAGACCATTCGTCAATAATAGAATTTAAACTATCAGTTAAAATAGGTGCCTTTTCAAAATTGCCCGTTGTTACTAATCCTTGATTAATATTATCTGATCCAAAAAATAAATTCCCTTTTAATGAGTAAGTATATGCTGAATTGCCTTTCATAAGAAAATCCTGTTTTCTAACATAGAAATCTCTCATGCTTGAATTTAGATTGATTGTTGCTTTGTTAGTTGCTGCATTTAGCTCTTTATATGCTTTGCCTTCTGTAAAATCTTTGTAAAAAGTCTCCATATCCTTAACAACAGCTACTAGTGCTTTGTTATACTTGGGGAATTCTTCTTTTTTCCACTTTCCTGAAACAAAATGAATTTGTTTACCATATTCGGAATCAGATGGGGTGTTTATCCAATAAAAATTACTTGAAATATCAGCTAAAGCATCTCCAAAACTTGAAAAATCATTTTCTGAGGGAAAGCGATACCCTATTGGTAGAACATTAATATCTTTTGCCTGTGTAGTATACCAATTATAAAAATAAGTATCCCCTATTTTAAAGGCAGCAGGATAATTTTTACGGTTAACACTCTTCCAAGAATCCTCTTTGTTAACGGTTAAAAAATCTGGTGTCGCTCCCAGAATAAGCCATTCGGGTTCATAATCTATTTTTATCTCAATCTGGGCTGTGATTGATAATGAACTTAATATTAAACAAAATAAAAATACTCTCATCATAACTAAAATCTTCTTACAAATCGGACTTTTAATTCCGAACTTTTAATCAAACTAACAGTATTTCCGTTTGCACTTGAAATCATGTTTACAACCCAAGCGTTTGTATTAAATGTCTGATCTTGAGAAGAACTCCAGTAATATGCATTGTTTGAAATGTTACCGGTACCATTTAAAAATAAATTTTGACGTAACTGCATCAGTTCATCACGTGAAGGAAGGTACCAATCTGAATAGCCTCCGTATACAAACGATTGGGCTGCTAGCGCAGCATAGGATCCAGTTGGTCCATAAGCCGAAACTATATTTGTGGTATTTGTTATCCCCCAATTAATTGCAGTTGAGGTTTGATTTACAGATTGAGCATCTGGAGACCACTTAAAAGGAGTAAAAGCATCAAATGGTGCCGCCTCGTAGTATTTCCATTCATTATTTGAATCTTCATATCGGTAAAAAATCAAACCACCGGCTGGGCCTGTTTCGCCAAGTTCAAGAATATTGCGCGTTGTAATTTCTAGTACCGGCCCATAACCAATTCCCTGAATATTGCGCGCAAATGGTCTTACATAATATCGAGTACTATCATTTAATCCAGTTGCAGTAACGTTAAATTCGGAATCGAGTGATAGTTTAATTGAATTAGCTGTGGTAGGATTCGTATTAACTGGTGAATAACAAAACCCTTTTTCAATAATTGGCAAACCTCCATCTGAAATTAGTTCACCCCTAATTTTGAAACTAGTGAATGAAATACTCACAATCGAATCGGTACTCACAACCGGCATGTTTTCGGGACCTCCTGACCAATTCACTAACAAAGGTTCAGAATAACTCATACCTACTGAATTTTTACAATAGGCCCTGATATAAAGCTTCGTACTATAATTCCATGCAAATGTCTTGGAAAGTGATAAGTCATTGAATGGTAGATTTATAATCTTGTCGGCGACAGTCGGGAGATTATTTACATCGGACCAACAAAAACCAGATTCCAAGGGCGTATCATACCCATTACTAACCAAACTAGCTTGTACACTGAATGAATCAACAGCATTGCTCATTAAAACAATGCCTTCAAATTCAGGTAATTTATCAAGATTTATTATGTCTTTTAATTCATTCTTAGAACAGGAATTAAACAGCAGTAGCCAGAACGATAATAATAAGAAAAGCGCTTTTTTCATTCTCAATTGGGCTCGTTGTTAAAAACAAATATTTTATCACCTTTTTTGCCATACATTAAGGTTGATATACCTTTATTATCAATGGCTTCAATTTTAAGATTGAAAAACAAAACATCTGGATCGCCTGAAAATACAGTTTGATGGTTTTCTAAATTAAGTCTAATTATTAAATGGTTTGAGTAGCCCGCATATTTTGTTAAATACAGATACTTTAATTCTCCCATCGTATATGTGCTATCATACATTATTTTTCCAGACAAAGATTCTTCCAACCAAATCCTTAATTTAGAGCCGCAAGAGCCATCATACGGTTTAAAAATAAAATCGTAAACTAAAGTGTCAGT
>JBIPLZ010000202.1:0-4641 GCA_044369395.1 Flavobacteriales bacterium
TGGGAAACGTAATGCCTCACCCCAATTTTCTACGCCAAGCAATCCAATGGAATCGCCGTTTCTTTCCAAAATACGGTGTTCGTTGGTAAGAATGTCCCAACCCATTTCCTTATGAATCTCTTTTAACCGATTCAGGTTGGCAATCTTCTCATCATTCGTTTCCCAAATTACATAATCGCCGTAATCGTGATTTCCCAAAATGGAAAAAATGCCTAAAGGAGCACTCAGTTTTTTCCATGTTTCAATATGACGTTCAGCTTCCGAGGAACGATCGTTCACCAAATCACCCGTAAAAAAAATGATATCAGGCTTCTCCTGCATGATCATTTCTACTGCGCGTCGAAATGGCTCTCCACTTGCAAATGAACCACTATGGATATCTGAAATTTGCGCAATTTTCAAACCTTCAAATCCTTTAGGAAGATTAACAATGCCAAGGGTTTTGCGTCTTATGGTAAAGTCAAATGCCGTTTTTAGCATTCCGTAAATCATCGTTGTAAACGGAATGGCTGAAATCCCCAAAGCTGTATAACTGAGAAACTTAGCTCTGCTAATTCCATTACCAGAATCAGCACCGGGACGAATGCCTAATTGAAAGAATCCAGAAGTCCATTTGAAAAAACGCTGAATATCATCAATCAATAAAAATACACTTCCTGCTACTTTGCTTATAACAACGATGAAAATAACGCAAAATGTGTAGAGGTAAATGTATTTCGAAAACCATGGGTTTTGGTAGGTAATTAATGAAAACAAACCAAACAAGAAGCTAAATGCGCTAAAACCCCAATAAACGCGGAAAACCCATGCACGACGAAGTTCCGACCAATGTGTATCAATCGTTTTTATTGCTTGAAAAAAGTAGTAATCGATTAACAGTAAAACTGCGAATAGAATAACAAATCGGATAAGCATGAAAGTGGCCAAAGGTTCTGAATTTAGATTGAATTGCCGTATGGCATGCAATTCGAAATGCAAATGTATATAGGAATAGCAACAATCAAATCATCCTATTGTTTTATTGTATTTAAATGGATATTGCCTTAACTCAAACGGAAATTGATTTAAAGAATGAACGACGTAAAGTCATGTTCAGTGCCATATTTTCTGTTACGCTCGTTTTTCTCCTTTGGATTATCAAAATTTACGAATGGGTTTTCGATCTCGACTTGCATGTGTTTGCTTTAAAACCAAGAACGCTTCGTGGCTTGCCCGGAATCATTACCGAACCATTGCTGCATGGCGATTGGAGTCATTTATTTTCGAATAGCGTACCGCTTTTTTTGCTTTTAATGGCTACGCTTTATTTTTATCGGGGAATTGGATTGCGTGTTTTAGGGTATATCTGGTTATTTACCGGAATTGGTGTTTGGCTTTTTGCACGCGACAGTTACCACATTGGAGCCAGTGGAATTGTATATGGATTGGCAACCTTTCTTGCAATTAGCGGAATATTACGTCACGATTCCCGATTGATGTCTATTTCATTGCTCATTATCTTTTTATATGGTGGAATGATTTGGGGTGTGCTTCCCTTGTTTCATCATGTTTCTTGGGAGTCGCATTTGATGGGTTCTTTGGCGGGTGCATTCTGGGCTTATCGCTATCGTAATCAAGGTCCTGCGATACGTCGCTATTTTGAAGATGAAGACGAACATGCCGTTTTACAAGATGAATTTATAAACGAGCCCATGGGGCCATTTCCACCCCCAGATTTCCATCAAGGACACTTATCTCAACATTTTCCTGGTGGATATTCATATTGGTATGTTCCAAAAGAACCGGAAGAGGAATCAAAACCCTAACTTCGCGGCGTGAATTATCTGCAGGTCGACCGTCTTACCAAATCGTTTGGTGAACGCGTATTATTCGAAAATATCAATTTTGGACTTCAACAAGGCCAAAAAACAGCGCTCGTTGCTAAGAATGGCGCGGGAAAATCAACCCTTCTTCGCATTCTCATGAAGAAAGAAGTTCCCGATTCTGGGGAGGTCGTTTTTCGAAACGATTGCGTAGTTGCCTACCTCGATCAACATCCTCCATTCGATCCGGAACAAACCATCGAAGAAGCCGTTTTTGCTTGGAATGATCCACGTTTGGAAGCCATTCGTCAGTACGAATTTCTGCTTGAGAATAATCCTGAAAGTGATACTTTACAAGATGTTATTCGCTTGGTGGACGATCTCAAAGCTTGGGATATGGAAGCCAAAGTGAAGGAGATTTTGGGGAAACTTAATATTCATCACCTCCAACAGAAAATGGGGGAGCTTTCGGGTGGACAAAGAAAACGTGTTGCTCTTGCAGCATTGTTAATCCGAGAACCCGATTTGGTTTTGCTCGATGAACCAACCAATCACCTCGATGTGGAAATGATTGAATGGCTCGAAGGCTATTTGCGTCAGAGCAATCTTACCTTGTTAATGGTTACCCACGACCGGTATTTCTTGGACAATGTCTGCAACGATATTTTGGAAATTGACCGTAAAAATGTATTACGTTACAAAGGGAATTATGCCTATTACTTAGAGAAAAAGGCGGCTGCTTTGGAGATGTTTAATAGCGAAGTTGAAAAAGCACGCAACACCTTTACCAAGGAATTGGAGTGGATGCGAAGAATGCCTAAAGCCCGCGGAACCAAAGCAAAATCCCGTATCGATAGTTTTTACGAGGTTAAAGAAAAAGCATCGCAACGCATTCAAGACGATAAGGTAGAGTTGAGTGTGAAAATGAATCGTTTGGGTGGGAAGATTTTGGAATTGATAAAAGTCTCAAAAGGATTTGGAGATAGAACACTTATCCAACCTTTTACATACACGTTCATCAAAGGCGAAAAGATTGGTATTGTTGGGAAAAATGGATGTGGTAAATCTACCTTGCTCAAATTGATTATGGGGCAATTGGAAACCGATTCCGGAAAAATTCAGGTGGGTGAAACGGTAATTTTCGGCTACTATTCTCAAGATGGGATGAAATTGGCGGAGGATAAACGTGTCATTGAAATTGTAAAAGATGTTGCCGAGGTAATTCCGCTTGCGAATGGAACTAGCTTATCGGCATCTCAGTTTTTGCAATTATTTCTGTTTCCGCCGGAGATGCAGTATACGTTTGTTTCTAAATTGAGTGGAGGTGAAAAACGCCGTTTGTATTTGCTCACGATTTTGATGAAGAACCCCAATTTCCTCATCCTCGATGAACCAACCAACGATCTTGATATTCAAACATTGAACATTCTTCAAGACTTCTTGGAGAATTTTGGTGGATGCGTGCTCATTGTATCTCACGATCGTTTCTTCATGGATAACTTGGCCGATCACTTATTCATTTTTGAAGGAGATGGTGTCATTCGCGATTACAATGGAAATTACACCGATTATCGTCAAGAACTTTCACAAAAAGAAAAGGCGCCAAAAGTCGTTGCTCCCGTTGTTGTTTCGGAAGTAGTTCAACCGAAAAAGGAAAAATCAAAACCAAGCTTTAAGGAAGTTCACGAACACCAACAATTAGAAAAAGAAATTCCTCAACTCGAAACGCAATTGGCCGAACTTACTGAAAAGCTCAATAGTGGAATTTCAGACCATGTCGAACTTCAGAAAATCGCCCAGAAAATCACGTACATCTCCAATCAAATTGAAGAAAAGTCTTTTCGTTGGTTAGAATTGAGTGAGCGAATCGAATAAAGTGATTTTTATCTTTAACTGCTCCATCGTTAATTTTTCAAATCATAGCTTTCATGTTCTGAACTGCGCTCAGAAGTCGTGAATTTTCAATGAAGATGAAGTTGTTATTGCCGTACTATTCTTCGATGCATAAATAGTAGTATTATCTCATTAGAAATAGTTAAAAGGACTGTATCGGATTAAAATCTTTGAATTTTTATAATTGAAAAAATATTAATTTTGAAAAAAATGCAATTCTTTTTTTGAAACTACTGAATGAACTTCACATAAGAACATCAATGAAATCAACCTTTTTAACGTATCTTATTTTTTTACTTCTTGGAGTATCAAATTCATATTCACAAGCCAAGAAGCCAACAAACATGATTCTTCCGAGTGATAATTGGTCAGAACAATTACTATTAGTGAATGAATCAATTTCAAGTGATCATGTAATAAATTCCAGTGACTCCATCGTTTACATAAACTCATTAAAATGTAAGTTGGTTATTCGCAATAAAAAAGAAAATAGTTTTGAATACACATTATATAACGAATGCCAAACTGGTGCATGTTCAGGCTTAGATAATTTTGAAGGAGAAGCTTCCACTTCCGATACAGGAGAGCCACCATTTAGTATGTTTGAAGAACCTGGGGTTATCAAGTTTACTTTTCTTGAAGATGGGAAATTTATTAGCGCTGAACCTGAACCAACATGGGTCGGATATGACTGTGCAGGAAAATTCAATTATTCTTTCGAATTACTAACCAATTCAAGCAATGATGTTTCGGGTCAAATTTTATGCTATGAAGGCAGTGGTGGAGGGCCTTGCTTTAATGCTGCAATAATTGAAGAAACGAAAGAATTAAAATTATATCCCAATGATGAGGTAAGTGTCTTTTTAAAGTTTTCAAGTAAAATAAATGAAAATGAAAATATATACACTGATGGGATTAGTAAAGTTGTTGTTTATACTGATGGCGA